>JAFAGX010000453.1 GCA_019237515.1 Acidobacteriaceae bacterium | reverse complement strand
CGGCGGCTCCGATCTTGGTCCGGTCATGGCCTACGAAGCGCTCAAGCATTATTCGGAACGCTCGATGACTTTCCGCTTTGTCTCGAATGTGGATGGAACGGATTTTGCCGAGGCGGTACAGGGTCTCGATCCGGCAGAGACGCTCTTCATCGTGTCGTCAAAGACTTTTACCACTCTCGAAACCATGACGAATGCTCAGACAGCTCGCGCCTGGTCGTTAGCCGGATTGGGAGGCGACGAAAAGTCGGTTGCAAAGCATTTTGTCGCGGTTTCGACCAATGCTGCGGAAGTCTCGAAGTTCGGTATCGATACCGCCAACATGTTCGGCTTCTGGGATTGGGTTGGCGGACGCTATTCCATGGACTCGGCGATCGGCCTTTCGACCATGATTGCCGTCGGTCCCGAGGGTTTCCGTGCCATGCTGAGCGGCTTTCACAAGATGGACGAGCACTTCCGCACGGCTCCATTTGAGGCCAATCTGCCGGTGCTCATGGGCCTCTTGGCGGTATGGAACAACGATTTCCTCGGCGCTGCGACCGTCGCTGTGTTGCCTTACGAGCAGTATCTCAAACGTTTTCCCGCATATCTGCAGCAGTTGACCATGGAAAGCAACGGAAAGCATGTCACGCTCAAGGGAAAGCCGGTCTCGCATGAAACCGGACCCATTTTCTGGGGTGAACCCGGCACCAACGGTCAGCACTCGTTCTATCAACTGATTCATCAAGGCACGCGCCTCATTCCGTGCGACTTCATCGGATTCGCGAAGACCCTGAATCCACTCGGGCGTCATCACGACATGCTGCTGGCCAATGTTTTCGCTCAAACGGAAGCGCTGGCATTTGGCAAGACGCCCGAGCAAGTGAAAGCGGAGGGCACGCCCGACTGGTTGGTTCCGCATCGCGTCTTTGAAGGCAATCGTCCGTCAAACACGATTCTTGCGGACAAGCTCGACCCCGAAACCCTCGGCAAGCTGGTCGCTCTGTATGAGCACTCGGTGTTCACGCAAGGTGTGATCTGGAATATCGATTCGTTCGATCAGTGGGGCGTCGAACTCGGCAAAGTTTTAGCTCAGCGCATCATTCCGGAGCTCGAGAATCCCGCCGAGCCTGTTCTGAATCACGATAGTTCGACCAACACATTAATCCGGCGCTACCGCAAGGCAAAGGAGCAGCAATGACCGCAATTGAAACTGGCAAGAACGCGAGCAATACACTACGCGATGTTTTAAACCGGTTGGAAAAAGAAGGCGCAGCCCTCGGCCACTTCAATGTCTCTGACCATGTTTTGTTGAAGGCGGTGGTCGCAGCCGCAGTAGAGACCAAACTTCCGGTGTTTGTCGGCGCCTCCGAAGGCGAGCGGGAGTTTTTTGGTACGCGTCAGCTTGCCGCTTTGGTGGAAAGCGAGCGCCAGGACTCCGATGTGCCAATCTTTCTCAATGCCGACCATACCCATTCTTTGGGTAAGGCCGTTGAGGCAGCGAAGGCAGGATTTGACTCTGTCGTAATTGATTTTTCTTCATTGCCCTTCGAAGAGAATGTGGCTCGCACCAAAGAAGCGGTGCAAGCCATTAAGGCCATCAATCCTGCGATCGTTGCGGAAGGGGAAATCGGCAACATAGGGACTGGATCTGAAATCCACGAAACCGCCCAGGGCGACAGGACGCTCAGTACACCTGAGGAAGCACGCCAGTTCGTAGAGGCCACCGGGATAGACGTCCTCGCTCCCGCAGTTGGCAACATGCACGGGATGCTTAAGAGTATGGTGCAAGGAAAAGCTAAAAAGCACCTGGATATCGAAAGAATTGCTGAAATCAAGCAAGCGGCCGGTGTCTTTCTCACTCTGCACGGCGGCTCCGGGACAGATGATGAACACTTTCGCAAGGCAATCGCTGCGGGAATTAACATTATTCACATCAATACCGAACTGCGAGTCGCTTGGAGGCAATCCTTGGCAGAAAGCCTCGGGCAAGATCCCAACGAAGTCGTCCCGTACAAACTTTTGCGACCGGTGGTTGAGGCAGTAAAGCAGGTTGTCAGTTCGCGCTTGCGACTGTTTAATGGTGAACCGGTCAGTGCTGGCGCGGTCGGAAGCGTTGCCTGAGCGGTCATGGCAGCACAGAGCACTCAGCCGGATGAGATGAACCTTCGTTCGCTGAATGCTGAATGCATTTTGAAAAAAAGGAGATTGTATGCAACTCGGAATGATAGGACTCGGAAGAATGGGCGCCAACATGGTGCGCCGTCTGATCAGAAAAGGTCACAACTGCGTCGTATTCGACAGATCGTCTCAGGCCGTCGCCGATCTGGTCAAAGAAAATGCGACCGGAGCCGATTCCCTGGCAGATCTGGTGAAAAAACTAACGAAGCCGCGGGCCCTGTGGTTGATGGTTCCTGCCGCGGTCGTCGACGAAACTATAGCTGATCTGTTGCCGCATCTCGAGGCCGGCGACATCCTCATCGACGGCGGAAATTCCTATTACATCGATGACATCAAGCGCGCGAAGGAGCTCGCGCCCAAAAAGATTCACTATGTAGACGTTGGTACCAGTGGGGGCGTTTGGGGTCTCGAACGTGGCTACTGCATGATGATTGGCGGCGAGAAGGATGTAGTGCAGCACCTCGATCCGATTTTCTCGACACTCGCTCCTGGAATCGGAGATATCTCGCGCACCCCAGGGCGCGAAAAACTGGATGGCACTGCCGAGCAAGGCTATCTGCACTGTGGGCCGAATGGTGGCGGACATTTCGTCAAGATGGTCCACAACGGAATTGAATACGGAGTCATGGCGGCATATGCGGAAGGCTTGTCCGTATTGCGCTCCGCCAATGTTGGCAAGCAGCAGCACAGCGTTGACGCCGAAACCACACCGCTGCGCGATCCGGAACACTACCAGTACGACTTCAATCTGCGAGATGTTGCGGAAGTGTGGCGCCGCGGCAGCGTGATTGCATCGTGGCTACTGGATCTGACGGCAAGCGCCTTGGTTCAGGATCCTGCGCTTTCCAAGTTCGCGGGCCGGGTATCCGATTCGGGCGAAGGCCGCTGGACGATTAAAGCTGCAATCGATGAAGCGGTTCCTACTCCGGTCCTGACTACGTCACTTTACGAGCGTTTCAGTTCGCGCGGTGAAGCTGACTACGCTGACAAATTACTGTCCGCGATGCGTTTCCAATTTGGCGGACATTTAGAAAAGCCGGCAGGAAAATCTGAGGCGGCATAGGGAGGAATTTTCATGAACAGTCTTCACTCGGACGCACTTGTATTCTTCGGAGCTACTGGCGACCTCGCCTACAAAAAGATTTTTCCTTCACTGCAGGCGATGGTCAAGCGTGGGCACCTCAATGTTCCGGTAGTCGGCGTGGCGAAAGCTGGATGGAACCTCGATCAGCTTCGCGCTCGCGCAAAGGACAGCGTAGAGAAACATGGCGGGCTCGATCCCGCCGCTTTCGACAAGCTGATCGGTTTGCTGCACTATGTGGACGGCGACTACCAGCATCCGGCAACCTTCGCTGCGCTTCGCAAGGAACTTAACGATGCGCAACGCCCGGCGCATTACCTGGCAATTCCGCCCGTGTTGTTTGAAACCGTGGTCCGGCATCTGGCCGACTCAAACTGCGGCCGAGGCGCGCGGGTCATCGTAGAAAAACCATTCGGGCATGATCAGGCGTCGGCGCAGGAACTAAACCGGGTTCTGCTGAGCGCTTTCGACGAAGCTGACATCTTCCGCATCGATCACTATTTAGGCAAGCGAGCCGTCAACAACGTGCTGGCATTCCGGTTTGCCAACACTTTTGTCGAGTCCTTCTGGAACCGCAATTACATCGAGAGCGTTGAGATCACGATGGCAGAGGATTTTGGCGTACAGGGCCGCGGCGGTTTTTACGATGGGACTGGAACGATCCGTGATGTCGTCCAAAACCATTTGTTTCAGGTGTTGTCGAATCTGACTATGGAGCCGCCAGTTGGCATGGATAGCGAGTCCGTTCGCGACGAAAAGGTCAAAGTGCTGAAAGCGATTCCACCAATCGAGGAGAAAAATCTGGTGCGTGGCCAGTTCGTCGGGTATCGCGACGAAAATGGCGTCGCAAAAAATTCGCAGACCGAAACCTTCGCTGTGGTGAAGCTGGAAGTCAATTCCTGGCGTTGGAAAGGCGTGCCATTCTACATTCGCGCCGGCAAGTGTTTGCCGACCACCTGCACGGAAATTATGGCCAAGTTTCGCAAACCTCCGACCATCGTTCCGGACAGCCAGTTGGTAGAAAACCATCTCCGGCACCGGTTAAGTCCGGAGATTACCATCGCCATGGGAATGATGAATCTGGCTCCCGGCGCGGAGGGACTCAAGCTCCAGGCGGGCGAAATGGTAGCCAACCATTCTCCACGCGCCGATGAGATGGACGCATATGAACGTGTGCTTGGAGCGGCTATGGAGGGGGACAGCACGTTGTTCGCGCGCGAGGATTATGTCGAAGAAGCTTGGCGCATTGTCGACCCCATACTGAAGAAGAACACGCCGGTTTATCCGTACGCACCCAATACTTGGGGCCCGAAGGAAGTCGAGCGCGTGACTCCGCCGACAGGCTGGAGCAATCCCGGCGACAAGAAAGCATTCGCGGTCGCAAGTGAGGCAGCCTGATCGGTAACCCCGACTCGCAATCGTGACGTGTTTTGAAAGGGCACGGCTTTGGCCGTGCCGATCAGCAATCAATCAACTGGGGCTTTAGCCCCTGAGGTAGTAAGTGATGAAAATCGAAGTCTATACCGATGCAGACTCGGTTGCTCGTGAAGCGGCGAAGCTCATCGCTAAGGAAGCGCGCGATGCGGTTGCGAATCGGGGCAAATTCGTCATGGCAGTGAGTGGGGGCAAGACACCGTGGGTCATGCTTCGCGATCTTGCAAAGGAAGATGTGCCGTGGAAGGCGCTGCACGTCGTCCAGGTGGACGAAAGAGTTGCACCGGACGGTGATCCTGACAGAAACCTCACTCATCTGCGGGAAAGCCTGCTCGAGCACGCACCTTTGCGGCCCGAACAAATCTACGCTATGCCAGTGCAAGCGGAGAATCTCGAAGCCGCTTGCGCACAGTATGCTCAGACGTTGGGAACGATCGCAGGTTCACCCCCGGTGCTCGATCTCGTTCATTTGGGACTCGGACCCGATGGCCATACTGCATCGCTCGTACCCGGAGACCCGGTGCTCAAAGTAACAAACGCAGACGTCGCACTCACGGGAATCTACCAGGGACGCCGGCGTATGACGCTGACATATCCTGTCATTAATCGTTCCCGGCGCGTGCTATGGCTGGTGACCGGAGGCGAAAAAGCGGGAATGCTGGCCCGCTTGCAAGCGGGAGATGTATCCATCCCATCCGGCCGCGTCACCAGCGATCGCGCGGTGATTTTGGCCGACCGCGCTGCCGCAGGCCAAACAGCTAAAGCTTCGAAGACAGAAGTAGCTTGAGAGAACGCAGGGCCGCTGCCTGAGCGGGGTGGACCTCGCAATTCGGGCCTGACGCAAAACACAATTTTCAGGAGAAAAGTCATGAGTACCGCAATAGCTCCAGTTGAGAACCTAAGCGCGACAGAACTCGATCAACTGTGCATCAACACGATTCGCACGCTCTCCATCGATGCCGTGCAGCAAGCAAACTCCGGGCACCCCGGCACTCCCATGGCGCTCGCGCCGCTCGTCTACACGATTTGGAATCGTGTTCTGAGATTCGATCCGCAGGACCCGATCTGGCCCA
>JAFAGX010000452.1 GCA_019237515.1 Acidobacteriaceae bacterium | reverse complement strand
TCGTCGACGTCCCCGGCTTCTTGCCCGGCACGGAGCAGGAGTACGGCGGGATCATCAAGCACGGCGCGAAGCTATTGTTCGCCTTCGCCGAGGCGACGGTCCCGAAGGTCACCGTCATCCTGCGGAAGGCCTACGGTGGCGCCTACGACGTCATGGCATCGAAGCACATCCGCGCGGACATCAACTTGGCGTTCCCGACCGCCGAGATCGCCGTCATGGGCCCCGAAGGCGCGGTGAATATCGTCTATAAGCGCGAGCTGGAGAAGTCAGACAATCCCGACGCCGATCGCGCGGAGAAGATTGAAGAATTCCGCGACCGCTTCGCCAATCCCTATGTTGCCGCCGATCGCGGCTACGTCGATGCTGTCATCCTGCCGCACGAGACCCGCAAAAAACTAATTCAAGCGCTCGAGATGCTTGACACCAAGCGCGACAAGAACCCTCCGAAGAAGCATGGGAATATCCCGCTTTAAACTAAGTAGGGCGGAAAGCCTGTCCGGCAACTCTGAAGCGATTAGCCCCTTGGGCTCTGTGGCGGGTTCTTTTTGACCTTCTGCGGCTTTCCTTTTACGACACTCACTTCAAACTTTACCGGCAAACTCTTCGGTGGGTAGCACGCGGCATTGTCACAGGCCTGATATCGCAAATTGCCGTGAAACTCATATTTCTGCGGAAGCACGCTGTTCAATGGCCTCACGCTCACGGCTAGCGTGAAGTCTCCGCTGTAGACGCTCAATTTCTCGTTCGGAGCGAATGCGAAGCTCATCTCCTCGCCCGGCGGATATGTCGTACCGGCCGCGATATCTGTCGGCACATCCAGTTTGAGAGTCGTGGGGATCAGATACTCTGCAGTAGGCTTGTTGGAATTAATGTGAAAACCCGGCGCGACGTGAAATTGCAGATCCACGGTATTCGCTTTGCCGCGGGTCACAATCGTGAGCGGCACAGTGGAGATCGTCACCGAAGGAGCTTTCTTCCCAAACGACTCCTGGGCCAGCATCGATGCCGTGAGGCTCAAAAACAACCCGATATTTGCTGCAACTCTCACAATCAGCTCGTTTCCTTAATGCATTCTATTTCTGCGCCACCGCTGCCGAAGCGATGATCTTCTTTATATTGTCCTCAATCTCGCCTCGGCCTTTCAGCCCAAACGCCTTATCCAGAACTTTGCCATTGCGGTCGATATAAAAACTTTCCGGCAAGAACTGCACACCGCCATAGGCATCGCCAACCACTTCTTTACCGATAAGTACCGGATAATTCACACCCATCTCTTTGGCAAATGAAGCAATTTCCTTTGGGCTGGCGTCATCCATGGCGACCCCGACAATCTGGAATCCCTCAGGCCCGTATTGTTTTTGCAATTCCACGAACCACGGCATTTCAATCTTGCACGGCGCACACCAGGTTGCCCAGAAATTCAGCAGAACAGCCTTGCCCCGGTAATCCGACAGATGCACCGTCTTGTCATCGAGCGACTGCAACGTGAAATCCGGCGCCACGTCACCCTTCATTTGGGTCGACGCGGATTGCCGCGGGTGCCGTGATAGTTTCAACCCGATCACCAGCATCAACGCGATCACTCCCGCGACAAAAAAAATAATGATTGGATCACGTTTCAAGAAAGCTCCCTTCACAGCGCAAAACGATTCAAGAATGACAAGTAATTCGAAATCAGGGTAAATCGGCCGAAAACCAGCAATACGCCGAGCGCGATCAACAAAGCTCCGCTGCCCACTTCCACTGCGTGCATAAAGGACCTGAATCGGCCGTAGAACTTCAAAAAGCGTTCTAGCGCGAACGCTGTGATCAAGAACGGAACCGCCAATCCAAGCGAATACACCGCAAGCAAAATTATGCCCTTAAAAACTGAATCTTGCGCCGCCGCGAAGCCAAGAATGACGGCGAGAATTGGTCCCACGCATGGTGTCCAGCCGAAGGCAAACGCGAATCCGATCAGGAATGCACCGCCCGCACTGCTTCCGCCTTTCACATTGTGAAGCCGCTTGTCAGCGTAGAGGGCGTTGACGCGGAAAAGTCCCGTCAGGTGCAAACCGAAAAGAATGATGACAATACCTGCAACCTGCGCCAGCGTTGATTTGTAGCGCGCCAGCAACTGTCCCACTTCGGTCGAGATTGCGCCCAGTGTAATGAAAACGACGCTGAATCCCAAAATAAAGCACACCGAGTTCAGCATCATCTTGCGCAGTAGCTGCGACTCTTGGGACTTGAGTTCTTCCACTCCAACGCCCGAAATAAGCGAGACGTATCCCGGCACAAGTGGTAGAACGCAAGGCGACAGAAACGAAAACAGGCCCGCGACAAAGGCCGCGATCGGAAGCGGAAGACTATTCATTGAAAATATTCTACCTACTGAGAACTGCGAACCGACAACTGCGAACTGCTAACTCGCTTGGAACAAGCCACCCTTTGTACCTGATTCGACGCAAGGTCCAGCAAAAAGTTGCAATTCCAGTCAGCGACGGCTTTGCGATTCTTGGCTTCTCGCCGCAATTCAACGTGACGTGTTTGTTTTCTTGTCTCGGTCTGTTTCGTTTGGCTGAGGCCCAGTGTCTGGCACTATTTGTTTAGGCGCCTCCGGAGCTACCGCCAAAGGAGCTTCCGCCAAAGCCTTGCGAAGAAAGCCGATCGGTACCATCGCGGTCATTACAACCCGTTCCTTCTGCTGTTCGATTTTAAGGCTGTCCAACAGGGCTTTAACATCCGGGTCAGGAACTTGAGCAGATGTCGAAACCTCAGCCGCATGGAAGAGCTCAAAGAAAGTCGCGAAGCGCTCGGCAGCCTTCTTTGCCTCCTCGTCACTGCCCATAAACCCTACGGCCTTGAGATTGAGAGCCCGTAGGTAGCGGACCGATGCAACCACGACGGCCGGTTTCTCAAATATGAAAGCCCAACTCGCCACATGCAAACCTGCCTGAGGCTCAACTCTAAAGATCCCCCATGTCTCACTTAACAATGGAACATGTTTGTAATACTGCCGAAGCAGTGCAGGACCGGCAAACGGAGAAGCAAGTTTGCGAGACCGGTTGATGATTCCCCGGATCACTTGCGGGTCATCAACGTTTGAAGCGGCCACTGTATCAACCCCAAGAATGGTGACCCGTAAGGTGTGGCCTTCGACCGGAACGTTGTACACCTCGACCGAGCGATAATTCTCCGTCGAACTGGCCAGCTTGGACAAATATCCGCGCAGGCGCTCTGCCTCGATCTTCCCGACAAAAATCTCCGAAAACCTCGGCTGCGAGACTGAAGTTGGATTTGGATAATGGACGGCGAACGCCGCCTCATCCAGATCTCGCTCGAATTGGAATCCCGTACTCTGTATAAACTGCTCGTACTCGGGATCGTGGGGGACCGGCGGCAGCTCCCCTAGCAGGTTAGCGCGCCGCATCCACTGCAGATTTACGTAAGCGAATCCCTCCGCCCCGGGCAGGAGACGGGCTGGTTCTGGCGGAGCATGCTTCCTAAGGAATACCACGAGCACGACCGCAGCCGCGACCAACACGACAGCTACAATGATGGGAAGGCTGCGTCGTAGTCGCATTGAGTGCTGTGCTAAAGAGGCTCGAACTGTCTTGCGACGCCGAGCTTAAGAACGGAAAATGATAGCACCCATCGGACTATAGGTGCTGCGGATCGACGACGTGTGTAGGTGGTTCCTCATTCGTTGCACGTGAATTGCCGTTGTGGTACCTTCTATAGTTGTCCCGGACATGAGAAGGGATCAAAGGGAGGAACATGCTCCGAAAGAGTGTGTGTCCCTCTTGCTGGCGTAGCTCAGTTGGTAGAGCATCTGATTTGTAATCAGAGGGTCAGGGGTTCAAATCCCTTCGCCAGCTCCAGATTTGCAAACTCATTCCGGATGCAAAGAGATTGGCGCGGCGCTGCGGTACAGAATTTTCCATCGGCACTCCATTAGGAACTTTTTCCTGGTGTTAGCGTACGAGAAATTTCGTGCGCTCGGCCTTTTATTCTGCTGCACTATCTCTGCATGCGCAAGCCCTGGCGTGGTAACCGGACAGCCGCGTGAACCGAAAATTGGAAAAATCGGCATTTTTCGCACAGGTGGGTGAGTGGTTAAAGCCGACAGACTGTAAATCTGTTCCTCCTAGCGAGGTACGGAGGTTCGAATCCTCCCCTGTGCACCAGTGTTGAGGCGCTTTGCGGGCGCGAGCATAGCGGGAGCCCGCAGCCGAAATCCCGAACGAACTGAGGGAACTCGGGCGCCCGTTGGATTGCAGTAGTGAACCGTTTATTGTTCGGAATGCTCGCGTACATCGTATTGGGCGTATTGTCGTGGACGACACTGAGTGATTCGCGAATTCGCCTGGTGACGCTGGCCATATTGGCGATGTTTGCAGTTAAGACTTGGGTGCGCCGCAAGGATTTCATGCACTCCGACAAGGGCAGTGAATCAAGCAATGAGCCGATGTAGCTCAGTTGGTAGAGCACTCCCTTGGTAAGGGAGAGGTCACCAGTTCAATCCTGGTCATCGGCTCCAGATTTGGGCTGAGGGCTGACAGCTGAGAGCTGACAGCTGGTTTAAAGGCGGGAGTAACTCAGTGGTAGAGTCACAGCCTTCCAAGCTGTTGGTCGCGGGTTCGATTCCCGTCTCCCGCTCCAGATTTTGAGACAGGACATGGTGGGTTTCGAGCAAGCTACCATTAAGGTCGAGAAAGAAGCCGAGTTCGAGGAACTGAAGAACACCGTTGATCAGGTGTTTCAGCCCGGAACGGTTGAACGATTTCTCAAAGAGCTGCGCAAACGAAATCTGCGAGTGCGGGACTGGGATGCGATTGTTGCCGGTGGCATTCTGGAAAGAGTCGGCCAGAAGATGACAGCCGGAAAAGCGGCCCAAGGACTTTACGACTTGCTGACGGTTTCCGATCGAGCGCAGATTCGCGAGTTCTACCTGTTCCGCGTTGAAGAAGTGGATCCGAAGCTGCGAACGAAGTTTCACAAGATTTATCAGTATTACTAGATGAGGCCGCGGGCGAGGGCGCCCGCGCTACACGGAGAGGAAATGGCGAAAGAGAAATTTGAACGCAATAAGCCGCACGTGAACGTAGGCACCATCGGTCACATTGACCATGGCAAGACCACGTTGACGGCGGCCATCACCAAGGTTCTGCAGAAGCATAACCCGAAGATCGTGTTCCGCTCGTTTGATTCGATTGATAACGCGCCGGAAGAGAAAGCACGCGGCATCACCATCGCGACCGCGCACGTCGAGTACGAGACCGACAAGCGGCACTATGCGCACGTCGATTGCCCCGGCCACGCTGACTACATCAAGAACATGATTACCGGCGCGGCGCAGATGGATGGCGCAATCCTGGTGGTGGCAGCAACCGATGGTCCGATGCCGCAGACGCGCGAGCACGTACTTTTGGCGCGCCAGGTGGGTGTGCCCTACATCGTGGTGGCATTAAATAAGTGCGATGCGGTCGATGATCCCGAACTGCTCGATCTGGTCGAGCTTGAAGTCCGCGAGCTGCTCAAGAGCTATCAATTCCCTGGTGACAAAGTTCCGGTGGTGCGTCTCTCG
>JAFAGX010000177.1 GCA_019237515.1 Acidobacteriaceae bacterium | reverse complement strand
AGTTCCCGCCACACCGGGACGAGGCTCATACCGTGCGCTGGAAGGATAATGCCGCTGATTAGCAGCATAATAATCTGCATGACAAGGGTCACCGCAATGGTGAGCAGTGGCAAAAAGAACAGCGGGATGCTTGCTTTCGCGAGCACGCTGCTCAGATCGGAAACGGGTAGCGATTTCCAGAACAGGATGCTGCGGTCGCGGCGCTCGCCATATAGCGCATCGGCAGAATAGAAAAGGCTCATGAGAATCAGAGTTCCCATCATCACACCAGCGCCGATGTTGTATGGCATGGTTACAATTTCCCAATAGTGCGCCACATCGGTTGTCGATGAGCCGCGCATTTTCGCGACCCAAACGGCCATATTGATGAAAAACACAATCAGGAAAATAGCGGCGACAGCGAGTTGGCCGATATAGATCCAGCGGTTTTCCCACAGTTCGCGTCGCAGCGACCAATAGAAAGGATGCATTACAGACAATGTCGCAGGCGCGACTCGCTGCGCTTCAAAAGAGTCGGAAAGCGCACGGGTCTGGGTATTCATACGGCCGCTCCTTGTGCCAGATTTTGGTTGCCGATCACGGCCACGAACAAATCGGCGATGCTCGCGGTGTGCACTTCACCAAGAGTCGCAAGTTGCTGACGGTCGATACGATCAAACAGAAAAATGCTGCGACCGAGTGCCTGGCGTTCATGAATCGGCTTCAGATCTCGTGCGGATGTGACCTTATCCGGATTCACAGTCACTTCCGAATATCGAGATTCGAATTCTTCCATGCTGCAGGCGAGCACGATCCGGCCGCGGTCGATGAACATCAGATCGGTAATGACGTGCTGGATTTCCTCCACCTGATGTGTAGTTACGATAATCGTCCGAGTGTGGTCGAAATAGTCATTGAGCAGCGAATCATAGAATTGTTTGCGGTAGAGAATGTCAAGGCCGAGGGTCGGCTCATCCAGCACCAGCAATCTCGCGTCAATCGCCATGACGATCGCGAGATGTAATTGCGCGACCATGCCCTTCGATAATTCCCGGACTTTCCTGGCTGGCTTGATGCTTGTCCTGGCAAGGAAGGCTTCTGCCTTTTCACGATCGAATCGCGGATGTACGCCGGCGACATAATCAAACAGCTGCGAAACGCGGATCCAGCGGGGCAAAACCGCGACATCGGCAATGAACGAGACATCGCACATGAGTTGCTCGCGCTGGTTCCAGGGGTCGCGTCCGAGGACGTTCAGATCGCCTTCGTAGGATGTCAAGCCAAGAATTGCGTTCAGCGCAGTCGTCTTGCCGGCACCGTTGGGGCCGATGAGGCCAAGAATGCGTCCTTCCTCCAAGCGCAAATCAATGCCGTCCAGTGCGACCGTAGAACCGAAATGTTTTCGCAAGCCTCGCGCTTCAATCACTGGCATTAGCGCTCCTCCTTTGACGAACGGCGTTTTGAGCCGTTCAGCAGATCTTCTGGCGAGAGCCCAAGCCTTTGAATGGTGGCCTGAATTCTCGGCCATTCTTCCGCCAGAAATTTCTGGCGTTCGCCGCGCAGCAGCAGATTGCGAGCGCCGTTTTTGACAAACATTCCTAGACCTCTTCGTTTCTCGACGAGTTCTTCGTCCACCAGTTCCTGATAGCTTTTCAGGACCGTGAGCGGATTGACGCGATACTCGGCAGCCACGTTTCGTACCGAAGGTAAGGGATCGCCTTCCTTGAGCACGCCATCCAAGATCATCGCGATTACGCGATCGCGAAGTTGACGGTAGATCGGCTGATTGTCATTCCACTCCAGATTCATGTGTTTACCCGGTCACCTTATAAACGATGTCCTTTTTCCTTCCAATCAGAAATTTGAGATGCAGTCTTTCGCGCAGCCTCGCTGGAAGAAACGGCGTGGTATGCCATCGCGCTGCAGCCCAGATGCTTGCCTGCGCGCGACTTCAGCTTTCCAAAAGCAATCGCCGCATCCGGGACAAAGCTCGCCGCAACTAGAGTGAATAATAGGGAAACTGCGAGACGCTTCATAACGGAACTCCTTTCTTTCTCGATCTTTCGTTGCGAGCCCATCATTTCACCATGATGAGGCTTGCGGGGCCTGTTCTTGACCTTCGCTTCAGAAGCCGCGCGAAGCGAGGCCGTTGAACAGACCCGCAGGCGGGGTTCATTTCACTCGTTCCAAGTCCATGTGCGCATGCATCGGCTTGTCTCCGGGCATCAGGTATGTCCAATCTTCGATGTGATGATTGGCATCGACCATGGTGAACACGGCGTGGTACATGTGTCCATACTGGTTGGCACCGGAAAGGTCAACGAAATCGAATTCGACTTTCTTGCCGTCCGGGGACAGCTTGCCGGCCATGCGCGGACGGTTTCCAGCATCGCAGTAGTGAATTAAGGTGAGGCGATCACCGTCCAGATAAAACATGGTGACGGGATGATCATATTTTGTGGGATCCAAGGGTGTTCCCGATTCCTGCATTTCGTGCACGAGCGCGTTTCCCCGCGAGGTTACGCGCATTGAGATTTCGCCAAGGGTTCCAGGCTTAACATCTTCGCGTGGGGGGTCAACTGTGATGGATCCTCGCCAAGTTCCAGCGAGAGCTTTCATCTGTTCAAAGGACTTTTGTGCGTCTGTTTCCGCGAAGGCGATAGTGTAGAGCGAGATCAGAACAACAGGCAGCATCAGCCGAAGGCATTTCATTTGCACTCTCCTTTTTTGATCGACCGCGTTCGGCGCTGCCCGGCGGGCCCAGCCAGGTTTAGCGGCTTTGCGCTGTACTGTTATAGTTAACTATAACACTAAGAGAGATGTCAAGTACTTTTGAGAATTTATTTCAGAAGGCAATTTGGATGGCACTTGGACCTCGCGCGCGTAGGCGATGTCGCTGACCTACTTGAATCAAATGCATCGTCGCCAGCACACAAGTTTGTCCAACCAATAAGCCCACACTCCTCATGTCAGGCGGCATGCGCCTCAGCCGCACTTCCCAAAGAGGTGCCGGTTCATGTACAAATAGGCTCGGCTACGTGTCGCAAGCATTTCCCGCCGGAGTGACCGCTGCTGCGAATGGCTGAAGCTCGATACTATCGACCCAATTCACTCGAGGAAGCGGCGCAGATTCTTGCAGAGCAAGGCGGGAGCATCCTTTCCGGAGGAACAGACTTTTTCCCGTCGCTGGGCGAGCGGCCGGTGAGCGGAACCCTGGTCGACATCTCTGCGATCGGCTCGATGCGAGGGATTGTTTCCACCACGCACGAGCATCGCATCGGCGGCTTGACCACCTGGAGCGATGTGATTGCCAGCCCCTTGCCATGTTGTTTTGATGCACTCAAAAGTGCAGCCAGAGAAATTGGTGGCGTTCAGATACAGAATCGAGGAACGATAGCTGGCAATCTCTGCAATGCTTCACCTGCTGCTGATGGTGTGCCGCCGCTGCTCGCGCTCGATGCGGAGGTGGAACTCGTATCGGAGGCGGCGATTCGCCGAATGCCACTCGCGGAATTTATTGTCGGGAATCGCAAGACTCTGCGCCGTCCGAACGAAATTCTGGCCGCGGTAATCGTGCCGCGTACGATGGACGATGCCAAGTCCTGCTTTCTGAAGCTAGGTGCGCGACGATATCTCGTGATTTCCATTGCGATGGTCGCCGTTGTGCTGAAAACCAACGAAACTGGCGTGATCGTCGATAGCCGTGTTGCGGTTGGGGCCTGCTCTGTGGCTGCACAAGGTCTCCGCGCGCTCGAGAGCGAACTTATCGGCGTGGCTGCGAACGCGGGAATCGGGAGCGTGGTGCGGCAGGAACATTTGTCTGCTCTTGCGCCAATTGATGACCTCCGCGCGACTAAGGATTATCGAATGGATGCCGCCCAGACACTGATCTCGCGAGCGCTCGAACAATGTGTGCGTAGTTGCTGAAATGGCGACCCTGACTCCAGGCAAACCGAACACCCGGGCCGCTCTGACCTTCACCGTCAATGGCCGAGAGATCGAAGTGTCAGTGTCGCCCGTTGAGCGTTTGTCCAAGGTGTTGCGGGAGATTCTCGATCTCACTGGAACTAAGGTCGGCTGCGATGCGGGAGATTGCGGTGCGTGCACGGTTCTGCTGGATGGAGCACCGGTTTGCTCTTGCCTGATTGCTGCCGCGCAGGCCGAAGGACACGAGATCACCACGGTTGAAGGCCTGGCTACGCGTGAACCGTTGCTTAATCGGCTGCAGAGTTCGTTTCTGCGACACGGGGCGGCGCAGTGTGGAATCTGTACGCCGGGGATGCTGGTGTCGGCCACGGCTCTGTTGGAGAAAAACGCTAAACCGTCGGAAAAAGATGTGATCGACGCGATGGGTGGCGTTCTTTGCCGCTGCACGGGTTATCGAAAAATTATTACAGCAATTCTCGATGCGAGTTCCACATCGGAGGCTAAATCTCAAACCGCAGCTGGTGCCGCGGTCGGCCAGCGACTGGTGCGCCTGGATGGGCAACGGAAGGTCGAAGGCAAGGAAATTTTCGGTGCCGATGAATTCCCCGTTAAAGCATTGGCTCTGCGTGCAATTCGGTGCCCCTATGATCGCGCTCGCTTCAGATTTGGAGATGTCGATGCGTTCGTATCGTCTCATCCAGGTATTGCTCGCGTGTTCACGGCGAAAGATGTACCCGGGGAAAACTGTTACGGAGTCATTTCGGAATTTGCGGATCAGCCAGTGTTTGCAGAGAAGGAGGCCCGTTTTCGCGGGGAAGCCGTGGCCGCAGTGGTAGGAGATACGGAGACGGTTGCGAGTTTTGATATTTCTGAGTTTCCGGTGTTTTGGGAACCGGTGCCCGCGCTGCTTGATATTGATGGTGCGTTACAGCCTAAGACAGAACCGATTCACGCCCTTCGCAAAGACAACATACTTGTCCGGGGTCGGGTCGTCCGTGGAGATGTCGAGACGGCTCTTGCAGAAGCAGATGTGGTCGTCGAAGACACATACGAAACGGGTTTTGTCGAGCATGCCCATATCGAGCCGGAAGCGGGATTTGCGCGGAGGGTAGGCGATCAGATTGAGGTACAGGCGTGCACGCAGTCTCCGTACATGGATCGCAATGATCTCGCCAAAATTCTTGGCATTCCTCCTGAGTCGGTGAGAATCATTCCGACGGCGGTTGGAGGCGGCTTCGGCGCGAAATTAGATTTGTCGGTACAGCCTTTCATCGCGCTGGCTGCGTGGCATCTTCGTAAACCTGTCCGGATGGTGTACTCACGAACTGAATCGATCATGACCACCACGAAGCGGCACCCTGCGCGTATGCGGATGCGGGCTGGCGCGAACATCGACGGCAAACTGGTCGGAGTTGATTTCACTGCGGACTTCAACACCGGAGCATATTCCTCATGGGGACCTACCGTGGCGAGACGAGTTCCGGTACATGCCTCAGGACCTTATTATGTGCCGCACTATCGGGCGCTGACACGCGCTATTCATACGCATCTGGTTCCAGCGGGAGCGTTTCGCGGTTTCGGCGTTCCGCAGACAGCGATCGCTCAGGAACAAATCTATGATGACCTCGCCGACCGCGTTGGCATGGACCGCCTCGAATTTCGCATTATAAATGCGCTGACGAATGAGACGCCCACAGTGACCGGGCAGGTGACAGGAGCGGGAGTCGGGATCCGTGCCTGCTTCGAAGCGCTGCGTCCAAAATGGAAAGAAGCATGTGCACGAACAGCTGCATTCAATGGGAGCACCACGGGGCCCGAACGGCGAGGCGTAGGAGTGGCAGGCATGTGGTATGGCTGCGGAAATACCTCTCTGCCGAATCCTTCTACGATTCGCGTGGGCCTCAAGCCGGATGGCCGAATCGCTCTGCACCAGGGGGCGGTTGACATTGGGCAGGGCTCGACGACCGTTGTGACCCAGATTTGTGCGGATGCCCTCGGAGTGGGCATCGAGGATTTTGACCTGGTTTCTGGTGATACCGCGATCACGCCGGACTGCGGAAAGACATCGGCATCACGGCAGACGCTTGTTACCGGAAAGGCCGCGCACATGGCCGGCATTGAGCTGCGACGTGCCATTCTGCAGCTTGCTGGCAGTTGCGACTGCGCATCCGTAAAGTTAGGTAATGGTTCCCCTATAGTCACCGAAGACGACAAACAGAAAACGATTCATCTTCGCGATCTTCCGCTTGATGAATATGGGTACGTTCTCACCCGCGAGGCGACGTTTGATCCTCCGACCAGTCCGCTGGATGAGAATGGGCAGGGAATTCCTTACGCTGTTTATGGCTTCGGTGCGCATATGGCAGAAATCGCGGTGGACGTGGAATTGGGCACGGTTCGTGTTTTGAAGATCAGCGCCGTCCACGACGTCGGTCGCGCTATTAATCCAACGCTAGTCGAAGGACAGATCGAAGGCGGAGTGGCGCAAGGGCTTGGCCATGCTCTGATGGAGGAATTTTTTCCGGGCAGAGGCGAGAACTTGCACGATTACCTGATTCCATCTGCCGGCGATGTGCCTGCGGTTGAATCGATGCTTATTGAGGATCCGTCGCCCATCGGCCCGTTTGGGGCTAAAGGAATTGGCGAGCAGGCCGTAATTCCGACGGCTCCAGCGATTCTTAACGCAATTCATGACGCAATCGGTGTGCGGATCCATCGTGTACCCGCAACGCCCGACCGCATCCGAGCGGCAATTCTAGCTGCACAGAAGGACAAGACTTGTGCCTGATGCCGACGCGATTCGTTGTGACGCGTGCCCGGTGTTGTGCTACATCAAGCCCGGGCGCACGGGGGCGTGCGATCGCTATGGCAACCGTGATGGGCAATTGGTGCGGCTTGATCCGCACGTGCTGCTGGATCGCGCCGTGGCCCGAGGCGAATCGGTAGTTCCATTTCTCGAACGTGAGAGCGACTGGGATGGCACCGTGGTCGGCGGTCCCTCGACGTTTGTGACCGCGATTGGCGCCGGAACGACTTATCCAGACTACAAACCTGCGCCGTTCATCATCTCCTCCGAAGTGGAAGGCGTGGACATGGTGACCGTTGTGACGGAAGGAATCTTCAGTTACTGCGGAGTGAAACTGAAAATCGATACTGACCGACATCTGGGACCGGAAACCAACACGGTACGCGCACAAGGCGAAGCAGTGGGACATGTCACGACTTCGGAGTACGGTTCGCAAATGCTTTCGCTCGGAGGCGTTCGTCACCTGACCGGGGGCACGCGGCACGAAGGCACAGTTACCTGTGAGACTCTGCTGAATGTGTGCAATGGCAAAGCCATTGAACTCTCGATTGACGCAGGCGCGAAGATCACGGTGCAAGCCGGTAAGCCGCCCATCGTCGATGGTGTCGCGGAAGAACGCATGCGCGTCGGTTGCGGTTCGGCGACTATCGGAATGTTCGCCAAACAATGGTTCAACAAAGTTGACGAGGTTGTGGTGGTAGATGACCACATCACAGGTGTCTTGTCGCAGCACCAGGCGGGCAAGTTACTCGGTGTTCCGGAGACGGGCATCCGAATGAAGGGCCGGCGCTCGACGCCAGGGCGGTATTTCCAGGTTGCGGAGCCAGGAACGGCGTGGGGTGGAACTAATATTCAGGATCCGCTGTCGATTTTGAAAGATTTCAATCCGAAGGTCGCATGGGCGGGACTTCGTCTCCTGATGGTGAGCACGACAGGTGAACACCACGCGTATTACGAATTAGACGAAGAGTTGCGGCCCGTGCAGAAGGAATTGCCTGGCACTCTGAGTGAATCCGTTGCACGGATCAAAGAGAATTGTGAACCGGCCTTGTGTACCGTCCTTTTTATGGGCGGTGCTGGAGGTTCCCTGCGGGCCGGGGTTACGGAGAACCCAGTTCGATTGACACACTCAGTGCGGGATGCGCTCACTCGGGTAACTTGTGGGGGTGCGCCGGTTTACGTGTGGCCGGGAGGCGGAATCACCTTTATGGTCGATGTCACGCGAATGCCCGAAAACGCGTTCGGTTATGTGCCGACACCGGCTTTGGTGGCGCCGATCGAGTTTACGTTGAAGCTTTCGGACTACGCGACACTCGGGGGCTATGTAAATCAGATACGCTCGCTGGAATCGATTCTTGCGACCGAAAGCCGACGTCATCTCGTCGCGCATGACGGCAATCCGTGGCCGCTGGCGTCAGATAATCAGACTGGAAAATTATGAGAGCGCAAGTCGGAATGCTGCGGGATGGCCGACGGCTGCACTTACACGATGGACCGGTTGATTTAATTATCGAGGCTTTCGGAACGCGAGCGGCAGTCCACGACGCGTATCAAGCCGCTATCATCCGTTTTCAATCCGTGCTGGACGAACTCTGCTCAGAACTGGCGCTGCTGCGCGCGCCTGCGGAAGGGCGCGCGGAGATGCCCAAGGGCAGGATTGCCCGGCGGATGGCGATCGCAGTCGTGCCCTATGCCGCGCGGACCTTTATCACGGCGATGGCCGCGGTAGCTGGTGCAGTCGCGGAAGAGATCCTTGACTCGATGACGGCCGCAGCAGATTTGTCGAAGGCGTACGTGAATGACGGCGGCGACATTGCTCTTCATCTTTCACCGGGGACTGCGTTCAGCGTAGGTATGATTAATCGACCAGACCAGCCGTCGTTGTTCGGCGCTGCCGTGCTACACGCCAGTGACCCTGTGCGCGGAATCGCAACCAGCGGCTGGCGCGGCCGGAGTTTTTCCCTGGGGATCGCCGACGCCGTGACGGTGCTTGCGTGCACTGCATCTGCCGCCGACGCCGCTGCCACAATCATCGCGAACGCTGTCGATCTGCCAGGCAGTTCGAAAATCCAGCGTGTGCCTGCTCGGGCTGTCGCTCCCGACAGCGATCTTTGTGATCGGCTGGTGACGCAGTCTGTCGAAGAATTGTCGCCGGATGAAATTGAGTTCGCGCTTGATCGAGGAATTACGGTGGCTGACCAGCTTAGAGCGGAACGCTTGATTGAATCCGCTGTGTTGCACCTTCAAGGAGAGACACGGATCGTGAGTACGAAGCAAGAGTTCGCGCCTCGACCAGACAAGGTTTTTGGGAGCTTTGCCCATGCCTGAGGTCCAGGTCAGAAAAAAGTTGACGATAGTCGAAGAGATTTTGCATGAAGGCGGTCCGGTTTCGAGACAGCCATTGCGTCGTGCGGCCGCCCTCGCCGTAGTCCATAATCCTTTTGCCGGACGATATGTGGACGACATCGCGGGTTTCATGGACGATCTCAAGCCCCTCGGTTTGGAGATGGCAAGATCTCTGATAGCCGCTCTTGGCGATGCTAAAGCCGTCGAAGGTTTCGGGAAAGGTGCCATTGTCGGCTCGGCTGGCGAACTTGAACACGGTGCGCTTTGGCACGTTCCGGGAGGGTATGCCATGCGTGAGTTGCTGGGAGACGCCAAGGCAATCGTCACCTCGACGAAGAAAGTCGGCGGACCGGGCACTCGGCTTGATGTCCCGATCACTCACATCAACGCATCGTATGTACGCAGCCATTTCGATGCGATGGAGGTTGGAGTCACCGATGCCCCACGCGCTGACGAGCTTGTGCTTGCTCTGGTGATGACAACTGGGCCGCGGATACATGCCCGTGTTGGGGGGCTGAAGGCTTCCGAAGTCAAAGGAGAAGACGGACTGCGATGAAAGCGCGCATCCGCAAGCTAGCGACATTCCTCGAAGAAATCTGCCAAGAGATGGGCAAAACCATCCAGCCGCCGACGCGGCGTGCCGCAGCGGTCGCGGTGATCGAGAATCCCTACGCAGGCAAGTATGTTGAAGACCTATCGGAACTGATGGCCATTGGCGAAGAATTGGGACAGCTCCTCACTCAACGAGCGGTGGCGGCCTTGGGAATCCCGGGGCCGAGGGCGGAAAGTTACGGCAAAGCCGCGGCAGTCGGAGAAAACGGGGAAATCGAGCACGCGGCTGCCATTCTGCACCCCAAGCTCGGAACGCCTGTGCGCAAAGTGCTCGGGAAAGGGGCAGCTCTCATTCCGTCATCGAAGAAACGTGGAGGGCTGGGTGTGGTGCTCGACGTTCCACTCGGGCATAAAGACGCCGCTTACGTCCGCAGCCATTTTGATGGTATGGAAGTTCGTATCAATGATGCTCCGCGTGCGAATGAAATTATGGTCGCCATTGCGGTAACCGACAGCGGCCGCCCCTTCGCCCGAGTTGGTGGGCTCACGAAAGACCAGATTAAGGGCGAGGACGGTTTGCGTTAAGACTAGCGCTTCATAATCTCCGGAATACTGGTTGCGGGTGGCGTGTTGCGGCTGCGCTGAATGCTCACCGATCCGTCGATGATCACCATGCCAATTCCCGGCAGATCACCGCGTTGAATACTCTCCAAAACCGTTTTTCCGGAGGAATGTTGGGCTTTGTCGATGAGTACAAATGTGGCTGTGCGGCCGACTTCCAGAATTCCGCAGTCGAGTTTGCGAATTCTAGCTGTGTTGCCTGTGGCAAAGCAGATTGCAATTTCAGCGGGCACATCGCCGAGGGAAGCCAGCATTGAAATCACGCGCAAGATGCCGAGAGGTTGCACTCCCGAACCAGCCGGAGAATCGGTGCCGAGAATAATGCGATCGAGTTGCTTAAGTTCTTGTGCAGTTCGCAATGTTAGCAATGCGGCTTTCTCATTACCGTTGTGAACGATTTCGAGAGCGCGAGCGGAGCTTTCGCACAAGCTCACGATCTGATCTTCAGGCAATGCGGTGTGGCCGCCGTTAATGTGGTCAATGACATCGGCGTCGGCGTCCAGGACAATATCTTTGTCAATGAGGCTGGAACCGGGAATGGATGGTCCACCAGTGTGGATTGTGCTCTGAATGCCGTGTTTGCGCGCCCACGCAACCATCTGCCGCGCCGTCGTTCCGTCCTTCACGCTGCCTAATCCAACTTCCCCAAGCATGTTGACGCCCGCAGTCGCCAGTTCTTTGAAATCCTGCTCGACCATTCCATGTTCGAGCACCGGAGCACCGGCAAGCACCGTGACGCCTCCGGGGCGGAAATTCGAGAACGCGCGTTGTGCTGTAATTGCCATCGCCTTCAGGCCCACGACATCTTTTGGCCGTCCTGGGGTGTGGACCTCGCCGGCGGAGATCATGGTTGTCACTCCGCCATGCAAGCAGCTGTCGATCCATCCGAGCTGATTCTGGCGCGGAGTCCAATCTCCGGCGACCGGATGGACATGACTGTCGATCAGTCCGGGGGCGAGAGTGGTTCCGTTGGCGTCGATCAGGGTTTTGGCGCCGTCGGTATCGAGACCTTCTTCCTTGCCGATGGCGGTAATCTTGCCGTCGACTGCGATGATCGTGTCGGCATCAAGGATGGATCGATTGAGATCACCGCTGAGGCATAACCCGATGTTGCGAATCACGAGTTTGCCAGATCCAGTTTTAGCAGCTGCTTCTTGAGACATGTGGCACCCTCCCCATGGACCACGCCTTGTCTTTGTAAACAAACGAGAGCGCAAGCGCAACTGCCTGGTGGAGAGGTCAGCTTTTGAATCTAGCCAGGAAGTTTCCTGGACAGGGATACCGGCTCTAGACGTGTAATGGTGAGTATTGAGATGGAAGAGGCCCGACCAAAATAGGGCGGGCCTGAGATACTTCGTTTTAATAGCTGTTGCTGCACGGAAGATACGGAGTTAGCGAGCCGGTGTCGAGGTTGTCGATTTTCGATTCCTGTTGCAGCACCCAGTTGCCATTTTCGTTCAGAAAATACTTCCAGTCGTAAAGGCCAACCTGGTAGCCAAGGCTGAAAACTTCTTTGTACTTACAATTCGCGTAATTTGAATCGCAACTGTATTGGTAGTTAAACTCTCGGGTTTTGACCGTTCCGGTATTGCCCCCGGTGTTAATCATGGCGGGGGCGGAAATCTCGTTTAAAACGTGTCCGAGATTTTGCGTACTGGTGATCGAGCAGCTCGCGTAGAAGCTGAAGTTGGTTTTGGCAGCAGGCACTTTAATAGGCGCAGCCGGCTGCCCTATCGGCGCACATCGTGGCGACATTGGCAGGTCGTAGGTAAACCGCTTGAAACTGGTGGCATCCGTCCAACTGGACTCGGTGGTGCGGTCGTAAATGTAATTCTGATCGAACGTCTTCACGTCCCAGGGATAACGCGCCGAACTCTTAGTCCAGACTAAATATCCGGTTTTGGCATAGCTCGCGCCGTAGTCGGGAACAACCGTTGTGTAGATAGGATTGGCATTGCCCGGGCCCATAAATTTTGTCTTTCGTGTAGGAGAACCCATGCTGAAGTAGTTCATCATGTCTTCGGTTCCGCTAGGACAACTCATGGCGTTCGAATTCCCGCTAGTTACCGTAAGCGTGACGGGAGTTTTGGTTGCGCCTCCGCAGTTGTCCCACTCCTGCATCACGATGTTGTACGTACCGGGGCTGAGGCTGAGAGAGGTGTTAAGGGTTGCGCCATTCACGGAGTATGCGAGCGCGTACGGGGCAGTGTAGATCCCCATTGCGGATACGCCCTTACTGCAGGTGGAAGTTGCCGTAGCCACAAAATGCACAGGGCTGGTAACCGATGTATTCGTGCCGGGAGTGCTGACATATACTGTCGCAGACGCGAACGAAGCGACAGCCAAGACGAAAAGCGCGCACACAAATTTCTTCAAGACCCCTCCGAACGGCTCGTGAGTACTGCGAGGCGCACAATTAGGCGAGCGCCGGGCACTTTGACCGAGCCAAAAAGATTGTTTTTTCGGACTTACGCGAAGGAAACTTGCCGCAACTGTAACGATTGGTTACATCGGCTGCAAGGAAAATCTATGTACGTTTCCAATCAGAAGTGCACGTGAGTAGATCCTCAGCTGTTCAGGACAACTGTCATCCGAGCTTACTGCGCCTTCTGCTCACAATTCAGGCTGCGTAGAGGGGTGTCAATCTAAGTGCCAGACCGGTGTTAAACCGGCGTCAATCGGGGCTTTTCGGACAACTACCCTCCTGAACTACCCATCGAATCTGCGTTCGTTCAGCTCTCTTGGAGAATCCGTATGCGTTTAGAGCCTTATGCCCGTTTCTTAGCACTACTGGGTTGCGTTCTAATGTTCCTGTATTTGTCGGGGTGTGGGGGGAATTCCAATACCGCTTCGTCCGGAACGGGAAAACCGGGAAGTTCCGGCTCCGGCAGTGGCTCAGGATCAAGCGCAAGCGGGGGCTCAGGATCAGGGAGTAGCGGATCTGGCAGTGCGTCGGGTTCAGGAAGTTCGGGCAGCAGCGGTTCCGGGAGTAGCGGTGGATCAGGGTCCGGCAGCGGTTCGGGCAGTGGCTCTGGGTCGGGTTCCGGGAGCAGCGGCGGCTCTGGAGGATCTGGTTCCTCCGGAGGCAGCGGAGGCTCAGGTTCCGGTGGTTCTGGATCTACGGCGAGCAACTCTGCAAGATTTCTTTACTCCTCTGATTTCAGCGGAAACCGAGTTCTCGGTTATCTGGTGGACGCCTCCACAGGCGCTATCACGCCGACAACTCAGGCGTCAGCAGCGGCCCACACCGGGCCGACTCGCGTTGCCTCAGACAGCACGGGCAATCACCTTTTTGTCACCAATCAAACGTCAAAAGACTTGAGCGTCTATTCCATCTCACGCAGCGACGGTTCGCTTACTAATCTACCGGGATCCCCTTTTGCATTGAGCCAAGCTCCCACCAATGTGACCGTCGCACCTTCGGGCAAGTACGTGTATGTCTCAACTTTGGAGAGCGTCAATAATCCAACTTCGCTCGTCTACGCGTTCGCAGTGCAAAGCGACGGATCGTTGACGCCGGTGTCAGGATCGCCATTTTCTACGGTCAACTGGGCGATGGCGCTTGCTATTGATCCGCAGGGGAAGTACCTGTACGTGAGCAGCTCACCGGAAACCAGCACACCTTCCATAAGCCAAGTGGATGCTTTCTCGATCGGCACGGATGGTGCTTTGACGCAACTTCCGGGAGCACCTTATACCGAGCCAAACTCGCAATTCTGCGCCAACGGGGCGTGGGATATGGCCATACACCCCAGTGGTAAATTTTTGCTTTTACCCAATCTCTGCGAGGGAACCGTGATCTACAGCATTGATTCAGCGACGGGCACTTTGAGCTTAGTAAACGGGTCGCCATTCCCGCCGCCAGGCCCCGGATTTGCCGCCACGGGGGATGTTCAGTCCATAGCCATGGATCCGCAAGGGACTTATTTTTGGGTGACGGACTCGTACTGCGACAGCGGCTGCAGCATGGCGACCGATACATGGAAGCTGGACACGACCACTGGAGTACCCACGTATATCTCGAGTGGAGTTGCGGGTTGCGGGCTACTTGCGCGTTCGGACCCTTCGGGAAAATTCCTGTATGAGATCGGTAATACCCAGAATGCCTGCGGTAGTTCTGGAACTACATCGGGTCTTTGGGGGTTCGGCGTAAATCGCGCGAGTGGCGGCTTGAAAAACATCGCCGGATCGCCGTGGCAATCGTCGAACTCAGATAGTTCCTTCACGGATGGACTGGTGATCACGCCGTAAGGGCCGCGACCATTGCCTTGAAGGTCATTTGTGGGACGGCGATGACGACGGCAGCCGATTCAGAATCGTTTGGGAAAGCGTCAGCAGTTCCTGCTTGACGTTAGGATTGGTCGGAATATTAATTGTGAATACAGCCGTGTTCTTTCGTACGGCGATGCTGGCGGAGGGCTTCTTCCCTGGAACTGCAAGATTGATCTTCGCCGAATCCGCTCCCGGAATTGTTATCGGTTCAAACTTTCCTCCTACCTCGGCCCAAACTGTCCTCTCTGTCGCTAGTACTCCATCGGGGGTGTCGCCGGCAGGATAAAAGATATCCAGTTCGACTATCCCGGTGTTCGTGTTGTAGGAGCAGTATGCGCTGGAGTCATTGTCTATGTTGAAATTGTTCGCAGAGACAAATGTGATTCCTGCCTTGGTAAATTCCGCCGCAGTGAGGGCAGAGCAAAGCTCTTTTCCGGAAGATGGACGGATCTCCGCAGAAGTCGCGTGAAGCTGAGAATGGAAGAAGCAGATAATCGTGATGATTACGAAGGCCGCCAGAGTGCGTTTTTGCATGCTCAAGCTCCTCACTCATTCTACCGCTGTTAATCTGAGGAGCGCGCCGGTGAGTTGGTTTCGATAGGAGACATTCCTGCCCGCCTAGCGAACAGGAATTGCGATATTGGCTGAGTCTGCCTGGATCAGTCAAATTCAGCCACCACCAGAATCCCGCCTAACTATAGATGCGCACGAAAAAGCGGCCCCATTTCTGGGGCCACTATCTCAAAAGAGGCAAGTTGGAAAGGAGTCAGGAAAGGCGATGCAAGGAGCCGATCCAGCTGACGGAGCGGCACAAAAGGAAATCAAAGAGAGTGAAGGTCATTCGTCGGCGGCCTCTTTCATTGACTTGGAGAAGAAGCACTTTCTGCTCCAAAGGCCAAAGCCGTTTAGCTCGCAAGGGTAAATGACTTAAGTGCTTATAATGCCTATGCTTATTCGGATATTTTCAAGTTGTGATGAAAGTCAACTGAATCTCCAGGACAACTCGACTGCAGAGTCCTGCACATTGACTGCAGGGCACATGCGCAAGCTGCTCAAGCAGACTCAGGAGTTCCCGGCAACCGTGCGCAATTTGCCTGGGAGGAAATGATAGGGTGGCCATGGACCGCTGACCGTCAGTTCACAGTTCTTCAACTGCTTGGCAGCACTGCTGTAGCGGTTCTGGTATTTTTCGACGGACTTGGAATCGATCAGATGGGCGATGTCGATCAACATGCCATCTGTGTTTACTCTCTTGCAACTAACTTCTTCTTCCAAGGGATTGAACATCTTATGAACCTGTACGGAAAGGGCGCGGGCTTTGGTCTGACGCTCGCGTTCGCGGGAAGCCTTCTCGCGCAGCTTCATCAGGTACTCACCCCCGACGGTATCGGGTAGTTCGACATCGAGCAACGCATCGCGCAGCGAGCCATCTCGCACCATTAACTTCAAGTGCATCTCGGCCTTTCCGCGCAAGCGGGCCACACTCTGGCCAAAGGCGCGGCGATTAGCGCGGACCGCCTGGCGCAACGCTTCATCGCTATCGAAGATGGTTCCAAAGCGGAAGGGAAGAACGGTCGCACTCCGGAAGCAGACACTGACAACTCTTGCGTGCTCCAGTACGGCTTTGTCGTCCAAGCTTCCGTTCGCCCGGTCAAATTCGCTTACGACTACTGAAAACTCACCACTGGGATAGCTCAAAACTGAAGCTGAGTTCACACCTTGAATGCCTTCCAGGAGGAAGGGGCGCCGCGCGCGTGTTCCGTTGGGGGTTTGTTGCTCAGTTATGCAATATGCGTACCACGCCATACAGGTATTCTCCGTACCTCATCGAGACAGATATCTCCATCCCGAGGTGAGACAGTTGGTTACGGCTCTTGAACCTTGGAAGAAAGGGCGGTACCACGACTAGAGAACGCGTGTTGCTACGTTCGATAACATATTACTTCGGTACTCTGGAAATTTGCAACCATTTTGTTGCAGGGCGCATCGGCGGGTGGGAAGAAATTACGCGGTGGGCACAAAAAGGCCGCAAAGATGCTGGTTAGCCCTTTCTGTTGTTGATGGACTCCCGGAACTGTTCTCGCTCCTGAAGCGCAAGCGCGGCAACGCGCTGCATTTCTTCGACGGGCGCGGGTTTTCCGGTCCAGATCTCGAATTGTCGCGCCGCTTGCTGGACAAACATTTCAATGCCTGGAATGACTTGGGCGCCAGCCTCTCTGGCGAGTTTAAGAAAACGAGTCTCTACAGGGTCGTAGATCATGTCAAAGGCGTACCGCGCCCTGATTTCCTCTTGTTTTAGGGGCGATTCGCGTGTATTCCCCATGCCGACGGGAGTGGCGTTGACTATAACATCGAAGGAAAGTCTCTTCATGTCCTTGAGCTTGATTGTCCGGGCCCGTGCCGAGCGGGCCAGTTTCTGGGCTGCGCCGGGAGTGCGGTTCAGAATGTAAACTTCTGCACCGCGTTCCTTCAATCCGAAGACAGCAGCGCGTGCTGCGCCGCCAGCGCCTAGTACCAGGATTTTAGCGTTCTCCAGGTCAAGGCGCTGTTGCAAAGGACGAACCACGCCAGCGGTATCGGTGTTGAATCCATAAAGTTTGCCGTCCTGTGCGCGGACGACCGTATTACAAGCGCCGATTTTTGCTGTGTAGGGGTCGGTGTTGTCCAGGTGGCGGAGGATGGCTTCCTTGTACGGCATGGTCACGGAAAGCCCATGAATTGGAATTTCGCGAACACACGCGAGCAAGTCTTTTAAGCTCTTTGCATGCAATGCGAGGTAAACGCCGTGCACGGTTTCTCGTCGCAACGCCGCATTCATGATCAGCGGTGATAACGAATGGGAAACCGGATCTCCGGCCACACCATAAACTCGAGTGGCAGCATCCACGTTCTCAATGCGATAAACGCCTCGCAATTCCTGCGCGGTCACTTGACCGGGAGCGGTGCGTTCATCGTGGCTGACGGCTGCGAAAGTAAATATGCTTCCCGCGCGCAATCCCAGCACGCGGCTGATAATGCCTTGCTCTCCCATGCATAGCCCGATGAGGGAATACTTGTCGCTGTTCTTCTCAATGAACTTCATCATGACGACGTTGTCGTATAAATTCGTCGCGGTGGTCACGACCTTGTAGAAGTCAGATGGGACGGCCGTCATTTTTTCCAGAGTTCGTTCCAAATCCTTAGTGGCGTGAAAGTCGTGAAAGGAAAGGATCAAGGCTGCTGCGCTACGGAGGCGCTGTACATGCTGCGGCTTGAGGCGGGCGACGGTTTGGAGTTCAACATCAAGCAACTGGCACCCCGCAGCGGCTGCTTTGCTTAGAATGTCCAATTGCGCTGCGATTGTGCCCTTGAACTTTCCACCACTGGCGGCGCGACGGCAAGTCGCAGCGACGGCGATATGAGGGTGGGATTCGGTGAACTGTTTGATTTTCGGCAGGGCAAAACCTGGCCGGGGAAGGTAGTCGAGCCTGAGCTCAAGGAACTCGTTATCTCGGACCAAAGCTTCTGCCTTTTCAAGGAGTTCACTAGGTTCGGAGGCCACTACGGCTACGCAGACCCGAGGTAACCGCAGCGGACGGAGACGTGCCACAAAACTGTTGACCGCAGTCATCATTCAATTGTGGCGCGATATTACGCGTGCCTAAGTTCAGATGCAACAACCGATTATGCTGGGGCCGACAAAACTTTTTAACGTAGCTTCCATGGCACCGCCGTAACCTTGACCCTTCTTACCGCGCTTGTTACTGTCCGGGCTGGAAAACTTTTATTTTTCTGCAACTTAACGGAGTCGAGGCGGATACCAGGACCGCGACTTCGGAGGTAACATGAAGAAAACATTGCTGTTGCTCTTTGTGAGCCTGACACTTGCGGCAATCGCGCAGCAAGGTCCAGCGACCACGGATCAAAGCACGCCCTCGGGAACGATGGGTACGAACGTCAATTTCCCGATTGAGCGGGTCGCTGCGCCCACATCATCAGACCTGAACTGCGCCGGATTCGTGAGCAAGAATCTGGTGGCAGATGCGAGCTTTATTTCCGGCGGTGTGGATACACCGAACACGACGAAATACGGGCTCGGAGAGCTAGTGTACCTGTCGGGCAAAGGGTATGAGCTCGGCAAGCGATACTCGATCGTGCGTGAATTGCGCGATCCAAATCGGTATGAAGCGTATCCCGGCCAATTTGCTCAATTAAAAGCCATGGGGCAGCCTTACGCCGAGTTGGGAACGGTAAGGATTGTGGATACACGGCATCGGGAAGCGATCGCTCATATTGAAACAAGCTGCGGTCCGATCATCCCTGGCGATCTTGTAGCACCATTTGTGGAAAGGGCGAGCATTCCAGCTCATGGTCCACTGCGGTTCGATCGTTTTTTGCCGTCGACTGGAAAGGCGAGCGGGCGAATCGTTCTGGCGAAGGATTTCGATACCGAGCTGGGAACCGGAATGAAGGTATACTTGAACTTAGGTTCAAACCAGGGTGTCAAACCTGGAGATTATATGCGCGCCGAGCGATCCTACGAAGCCGACCTACATAACGACGCTGACTCGCTTTCCTTCAAGGCGGATACGACGGATGACACGCAAGCCAAGCCACCCTTGGTGGAATCCGGCATGCTCAACCGAAGTAAGGGGCCGGTGATCCATGTTGCAGACTTGCCTCGGCGAGCAATTGGAGAAATCGTGATCCTCAGCGCCACGCCGACGACCTCAACCGGAATGATTGTGTTCGCCTTAGAGGATGTACATATCGGCGATATAGTGGAGATCGACCCACAGGAATAATCGCTGAGAGGCGGATTGGTTCAAGCCGGAAGCATTTGCTTCCGGCTTTTATTTTTGAGCGAAATTCGCGGGACCGGCTTTATTTTAGATCGTCATCGCCGAACACTTCGGCTGTGAACGCTTCAAGCCGCGCGCCTGTTTTCCATGCGTCAGTTGGCAGGCCCGCTTTCCGGCAGGTTTGTTCCAGGAACGTTGTACGCGTCCATTGATATTCGACCGGAACCTGGGGCAGAAGCAATCCGCGTTGGCCGTGCAGGGAAATCACCAAGCCGTGGCGGCCGACCTCGATTTGATCGGACTTTATTTCCTCTAAATTAGACAGGATGCTAAGCGAAACTCGCAAATCGGGAGCTTCCTCACGTGTGATTGGGTAAAACCTGGTGTCCTCAAACGCAGCCGCACGCGCCGTTTCGGCAACCGTGCGATACAGGGGAGTTACCGCAAAGACATATCCAACGCAACCGCGCAATTGGCCATGCAAATAGATGGTGGTGAATGCGCCGCGGGGTTCCGAGAAGTGGGACGAAGGAGGACCAACGTTGATTTCGCGCTGGTCAAACACTGATTCAATGGCGTTATGAGCAAGCTGTAACAAAATTCGGCGCTCTTCTGAATCGAACTCCGGCGCGCCCGCAGGGCGGGCACGGGTCGCAACACCGGCGGAGGAATTCTCAGGTTGGAGCGACATCACGCTTCCTCCGTCGACTTAGAACGAAGGCCCGTCGGCGGCTTCGCACGACCTGGCGATCGATCTTTGACCAGAACGCGATGAAATAGTCACCTGCGGAGAGAAGGGAGAGCCCGACCATAAACCAGATGGCTACGCGAGCAATCCAATGTACCGGGAAAATATATGGGCCGTAGACCGCGAGCTCTTTCCATTGATGATCGAGGATCACGGCGACGACAGAAATGATCTGAACCAGCATTTTAAATTTTCCAAGGTCGCTGGCTTCGATGGTGAATCCTTCCGAAGCGGCGATGGATCGCAATCCGCTGACGAGAAACTCCCGCCCGATGATGATGACCGCTATCCAGGCTGGTACTAAACTCGGATTGAACTGCACGAGCGTTATGAATGCGGCAGCAATCAGAAGCTTGTCCGCCAGCGGATCCAGCAGCATGCCCATGGTGGTAATTTGACCGCGTTTGCGCGCCAGATAGCCATCGATCCCATCAGTAATCGAGGCGGCGATAAAAAGAGCTGAAGCCAGCAGTTCTTTTTCCCCGTGCGTACTTTCAAAGCGGTTGCTGGAAAGAATCCAGATCAGCGCAGGAATGCTGGCGATGCGTGTGAGCGTGATGGAGTTGGGGAGATTCACCGGGTGCTTGCGATCTGTCGAGGCGTGCCGTCGACCACACTCGAACTGATTATCCACCACCCACAGCCGGTAAAGCAATGAAGGGCGTCCTCAGCGTAGCAGTGCTCTTGCGCGAATGCTGAGTGGATAGCAGGCATGATCGGCCGGTGAGCGAGTACTCAATTGGGGTTTGCGCTGGTTTTGTATTTTAGCAAACGGGCTTCCAGAGCTTTTCGGTTGTGGGAGTCTGGCGTCAACGCAGTGAGGGCCTTTTGTTCGGTTTCGACAGCTCTAGCGAAGTCGCCCGATTGAAAATATGCTCGAGCCAATTGGTCCAGGTAGTCACTGGCGCCAGAGGACTTCTCGACCGCTCTGGTTGCATATTCCACGGCGGTTCTCGGCTCCCGGAGGTCAATTGGATTGCAAGTGAGAAAACTTTCGGCGTATTCGAACAATTCATCGGCAGTAGCGTCGCCACGGACACCGAGGCTCTTGGCGATTGCCAGACCACGGGAAGTCATCCCGCGCGCTTCGGACAGCTTCCCGCGTTCGGCCAAGGTGCCACCAAGCACAACCAGGATCTCGGAATAGCGGCCAGCAACAAGGACGTTTCCAGGTTCAGATGCCGAAAGACCCTGGAGAATCTGGGTGACCTGCCGATAGTTCGCAATCGCGCCGGACCGATCTCCCATGTTGTAAAGGAGGTCGCCAACATAGCGAAGGGATATAGCAAAGTTCATTTTGGCTTGGGCATTTTGCGGATCACTGCGCATCGCCGCTTCGCTCGATGCAGATGCTTTCAGATAGTTTTGCAGCGCTTCTTTAGGGTTATTGAGGGATTCGTCGATGCCGCCAATCTTTCGATACGCAAGGGCCATCATGCGTTGATCCTCCGCGTTATTCGGCTCGGCAGTGATCAAATCGCGAACGGTGGCGAGAGCATTTCTGTAGTTGGTCATCGCGTCTTTCGGATTGTTTCGACTCTGCAGATCGCCTAAGCGGATTTGAACGACAGCTGCACCGCGCTGTGCGCGGGCGTCGCTGGAATCGGATGCGAGCATGGATTGATACAAAGCAAGCGCTTTTTTATAGCTGGTTTGCGAACCGGATAAATCTCCGATGTTTTGAATTCCACTATGTCCTTGCAGGTCGCCGAGCATTTGATATGAATTCGCCAGTTGGAACCGCAGCTCTTTGTCAGACTGGTTACGTGCCGCTAAAGAGTCGAGAATATTAGTGGCTTGGCGGAGGTCGGCGACGGCTTCGGTGGGTTTGCCCAAGTTGGGCAGGACTTGGCCCAGAGATTTATAACTGCGCGCCAAATACAGTTGCGCGATCAAATCTGAGGGATCTAATTGCGTCAGTTGCTGACTGATATCGAGCGCTTTCCTGTAGCTTTGCTCCGCTCCCGCCGTTTCACCAAGATTCGCCACATAAGGATTACCCTGCACATCGCCAACCTTCAAATACGCTTCGGCGAGCTCTCGCTGCAAACTCGCATCCGCACGCGCTTGTCCTGACAATTTATTGAGATACTCAAGAGCGCGTTGAACCAGTAGTTCACGAGCCGGTGTGGATCCGGGAAGGTTTTGGATGGCATTGTCGAATTCGAAAAGGATGGAGGTCGTCAGCTTGCGAACGTCATTGAACTGCTGCGTCGCTAACGCGCGTTGGGAGCTGGCAACGCGG
>JAFAGX010000587.1 GCA_019237515.1 Acidobacteriaceae bacterium | reverse complement strand
TTCGGCATTGGCGCAAGCTACGGTCGTGGAGTGATGATCTGCCGAGGCGGCCAGCACTATACCGGCCCGTGGGGACCTCCGGCACTATACGCGTTGGAAGGCGGCAGCATTGGTTTTCAGCTCGGAGTCCAGGGCACCGACTTCGTGCTGCTGGTCATGAATCCCCAAGGTGCGAAGTCACTCCTGACCAGCAAAGTCAAATTGGGAGCGGACGCATCAGCCGCCGCGGGCCCGAAGGGCCGAACTGCGGAGGGCGCGACCGATGTGGTCATGAAAGCTGAAATCCTTTCCTATTCCCGAAATAAAGGATTGTTCGCCGGCGTCTCACTCGAGGGATCTACGTTACGCTCCGACGGAAGCGCCAATGAAAAGCTCTATGGGCAGAAACTGGATGCTAAAGAGATCATCCGTGAAGGAAAAGTAAAAAATCCGTCGTGCGCGTCGGAACTGGTCTCGCTGTTGGACAAGAAAACTCCCAAAAATCTTTCCGACCCAAAGTCCCTGGAGTAGGCACTCAGAATCTTTCGTTCGCCCACGGGCACCCTGTGCAATCTTGTACATTTGGATGACAACTGCCGCGGGAAACCGTGATATTTAAATGCCCGCTGCGGCTGTCCAATCGGAGCGTTGGCGCGCGGAGGCCGAAATGAAAAAACTCGCTTCGGGGGCTCTGTTTGCTTGGCTTGTAGCAATTTCTGCGTTTGGGCAGAACAGCCCTAACGCCGATTTTTCCCTCCAGTATTCCCCTCTTTATGTCGAGACGGGTTACACGATTTGGATGAACGGGGTGAGCGGCTCGGCGACCCGCAACCTCAATGACTGGTTCGGCTTTGAGGGTGACTTCGGCGTCTATCGGGGTCATGTCCCCGAGAGCATTACCGGCGAGACTTACATGGCCGGTCCACGAGTTTCTTTTCGGAAATTTGACAGAGTTGTCCCATTTGCCCAAAATCTGTTCCTTCAGGCCCTATTGGGCGGCTCTCACTTTTCTCAGTCGACGGGTGGCATCACCGGCGGAGGAACGCAGTTTGCCCTTGCTGTTGGCGGCGGCGTGGATATCGCGCTCGGCACAGCAGGCAAATTTGCCATACGGCCCAAGATCGAATACGTTGGCATCCGCTCAAGCGGCTCCCTCACCCCCACGACTCGACTCTCGATCGGAATCGCATACCGCCTGGGCCAGCGCTAGTTTCGATCGGGTCGTGCTCGATTACACTGTTCCCCATGCCACCGGACGAACAAAGCAGCAGTCTGGTTCGTTGTCGCTGGGCAACCAACGAGCTCTCCCTCCGCTACCACGATGAGGAGTGGGGTGTGCCGATTCACGATGAGCGCACGCTCTTCGAATTTCTCATTCTCGAAGGCGCACAAGCCGGACTCAGCTGGAACACAATTCTGAAGAAACGTCAGAACTACCGCGCGGCATTCAACGGCTTTGATCCCGAAGCTGTCGCTCGCTACAACTCCCGGAAAATTCAGTCCTTGTTATGCGATCCGGGGATCATTCGCAATCGGCTGAAAGTTGCCTCCGCCGTGCAAAATGCAAAGGCGGTTCTTAACGTACGAAAGGAATTCGGCTCATTCGACAGCTACATCTGGAAATTTGTCGATCGCAAGCCTTTAGTCAATCCGTGGAAATCCAAGCAGGTCCCTGCGCGCACTCCGCTTTCGGACGCAATCAGCAAAGATCTTCGAAAACGCGGATTCAATTTCGTGGGCAGCACAATCTGCTATGCGTTCATGCAGGCAGTGGGCGTCGTCAATGACCACGCCAAAGACTGCTTCCGGCGCGCCGAGATCTTGAAAATGTTGTGACACTTGGGTGACACCCCAATGTGATCGGAGGTGGCGAACCTTTGTGGCGTCCGTGACCTATTTCTTGGGAATCACCTGAAAGATTGCAAACGCGGCACCCTGCGGATCGGCAAGTACTGCAAACCGGCCCACCTCCTCAAGGGTCTGAGGGTCCATATAAACTCTTGCTCCCAGTTGCTTCGCTTGCGCTGTGCTGTCATCACAGTTCGCGACCTGAAAGTAAGGCATCCAGTGCGGCGGTGCGTGCGGATTCACGTACGCAGGCGGGAGAATGCCGCCAATGAAATCTTGCCCATTCTGAACGTGCACGTATCCTGACGGCGGATCGTCATCGGTATCGTCGATCATCTTCCAGCCGAACAGGTCACTATAGAAGGTTTGGGCGCGGCTTTGGTCGCGAGTGCTCAAATCCGCCCAGCACAGAGTGCCCGGCACACCCGTGATTCCAATACCAGAGTGTTTTTTGGCTTGCCACACCGCGAAGATCGCTCCGGTAGGATCCTGCACCACCGCCATCCGGCCCACGTCCATGACATCAAATGCCGGAGCCAAAACCTTACCGCCAATCCCCGAGACCCGACCTGCGGCGACGTCCGCATTCTCGACGGCAACATAGATCATCCAATGCGGAGGTACGCCATGCGCGCGGTCTTCTGCCCGGAGCGTATACACGGCCGCCGCATCACGATCCTGCAATCTGAATATCGTATAAATGCCTTCCGGTCCCATGGGAAAGTCGTTTGCACCCCATCCAAATAGTGAGCCGTAAAATTTCTTGGCAGCGTCCTGATCTGTCGTGCCCAATTCAATCCAGCAGAATGATCCGGGTTTGTGCGCATCAATGTTTGGCATGCGCGACAGTATATAGGAGATGATGACTTGTCATCCCGGCCAAGCCTCTATTGCGCCGGGAGGGATCTGCGCGAGCCGCGCAAACTGTCGCGTTCTTTGCGACACAACAACTGCGGGTTTGGCTCGCTTCACCACTAATTGAGTTGTATCTAAGCGGGTTGCAACGTGCGGCAATATGCCTTGATCTGTTCGCTTTGTTCCGGAAGGAGGCCAACGAACTCGAACCCATGGAGAAATCCCATCCGGTGCCGGACCACGGCGCGAAGGATCATCTCCTCGGCACCGGGCATGGAAAACTCCAGTGAAACCATCTCGCCTGCGGCGAACTCGCTTGTGATGACTGCGCCTAAGCCATTCTCGGCAATTTCGAAACAGCGTCCATGGATGCGGATATATCCGTTTTCTCCGAGCACGCGAACTATGAGCGGCATCTCCGTGCGGTAACGGGCGTAGCGGCGCGTCGAAGACTT
>JAFAGX010000552.1 GCA_019237515.1 Acidobacteriaceae bacterium | reverse complement strand
GCATGGACGGCACTTTCCCCAGTTCCTCGGGGCCAAGATCATAGATGTCTTTGTCGAGCGGCTGCCCCGGATCGATCTTGTTCTCGACTCCATCCAAACCTGCCATCATCATGGCCGCAAATGCCATGTAGGGGTTGCAACTCGGATCCGGCGGGCGGAACTCGACACGCTTGGCTTTCGGCGATGCCGAATACATTGGAATGCGGCATGCAGCCGAGCGATTCCGGCGGGAATACGCCAGATTTACCGGTGCCTCAAACCCCGGCACGAGCCGTTTATATGAATTTGTCGTCGGTGCGATGATCGCCGACAGCGGCGGACCGTGCTTGATCAATCCCCCGATGTACCACAAAGCCATCTGCGAGAGGCCTGCGTAGCCATCGCCCGCAAACAAAGGCTTGCCATTTTTCCAGAGAGACTGATGGGTGTGCATGCCGCTGCCGTTGTCCTGGAAGATCGGTTTGGGCATGAATGTCACCGTCTTGCCGTACTGGTTGGCCACATTCTTGACTACGTACTTGTAGAGCATCATGTGGTCGGCGGAGCGGACGAGGGAATCGAACTTCAGGTCGATCTCGGTCTGCCCCCCTGTCGCCACTTCGTGATGATGACACTCCACCTCCAGCCCGCAATTCAACATGGTCATTACCATCTCGCTTCGCAGGTCTTGATAGTGATCGGTTGGCGGTACGGGAAAATATCCTTCTTTGAAACGCGGCCGATATCCCTGATTGTTTTCTTTTCGCCCCGAATTCCAGCGGCCCTCTTCGGCATCGATGAAGTAAAAACCATGCTGCTCGCGCTGATCGAAACGCACGTTATCAAAAATGAAAAACTCCGCCTCCGCGCCGAAATATGCCGTATCACCTAGTCCCGTTGAGGTGAGATACAACTCGGCTTTCTTGGCGATGTAGCGAGGATCGCGGTCGTATCGTTGCTTCGTGACCGGATCGATGACGTCGCACACCATCACGAGCGTAGGTATCTCCGTGAACGGATCAAGCATGTGAGTATTGGGATCGGGAATGAGCAGCATGTCGCTTTCATGAATCGCGGCCCATCCGCGAATTGAAGAACCGTCCATTCCGAAACCGTCTTCAAACGATGCCTCCGATAATTGCTCAATCGGAAAGGAAACGTGATGTTGCAGCCCGGGCAGATCAGTGAAACGCAAATCGAGCATCTTGATCCCGTTCTTCTTGACGAACTCCAGCACGGTTTTCGGATCAGCCATCGTGAACTCCTTCAAGCGGGCGATGATTTTGCGGGAGAGTTGCGCCTGCTACAATTTCTGGCGTTAGCGAACAGCCGAGTGTAGAAGGCGCATTTCGGCGTGGGAAATTGATTGTTTTTATGGAGCGGATAAGGGAGGGTTATGCCAAAGGCAGTTGGCACCTAGCAATTGGCATTTGGTTCTGTGAGAGCGTGCCGCATTCAGATGACTAAGTGATAAATGCTAAATTGCTAACTGCTAAGTGCTGCCCCATGGACTTTGACCAACTGGAAACGTTTCTTGAGGTGGCACGGCTGAGTTCGTTCTCGCGCGCAGCGGAGAAACGCTTTCGTACTCAGCCCGCAATTTCCTCGCAAATCCGCTCGCTCGAAGAGGAAGTGGGTGCGAAGTTGTTGGATCGCTCCGGCGGAAAGGTTTCCATCACCGCTTCGGGCAAGCTCTTCTTGAAATTCGCGGAAGATCTTCTCGAAGCGCGCAAGATGATGCTCACCGCCGTGGCCGAGAATGAGCGCATTCCCAAAGGCGAGATCGTTGTCGGGGCTAACGAAGGCACCTGCCTGCACATCCTTCCTGAGGTATTCGCTGAATTCAAAAAGCAATATCCCGACGTGAACATTAGCATCACGCGCTCCGACTACGCCAAGATTCTGGAGTCCGTAATCGATAACTCGGTCGATTTCGGCGTCGTCTCCTTGCCTGTCCACGACCCACGCCTGACGATCGTGTTGATTCACCGCGACGAGTTGGTTGTGATTACCCCGCCGAAACATCCTCTAGCCAAATTCAAATCAGTCACAATCACGGAAGCCGCAGGTTATCCGTTGATTGTTCCAAAAGCGGGGCACACACGTGACTCACTGGAAAACCTGTTCTACGAGCACAAACTCAGACCCCGCTATACGATGGAGCTCGATTCCAGCGAATTGCTCAAGCGATTTGTGGCAGCAGATGCAGGAATTGGTTTTATTGCTCGATCCAACGTCCTCGAAGATGTACGCGCCAATGCGCTCGTCGCCATTCCCATTGCAGACGCGACGATCCGGCGAGACCTGGCGCTGGTTTTTCGCAAAGACAAAGCCCTCAGCCGCGCTGCTTTGGCCTTCATTGACATCACAGTAAAATTAAAAACCGTAGAAGCGGTTGCTACCGCCAAAAGGTAATCCGCCGACTCTTCAAGCCGATTCTTCGCCTGCTGCGCTAGAATTTGTTAAGTGAAGTACGTCAGAACCGTTCCCGCGGTCCTCTTGATGTTGTGCGCCGCGATTTCTGCACCCCAAACTCGCAAGACCGCCAAAGAGCTGCCACCTTCAGCTTATAAGCTGATCGCAATTCAAGTGTCCGGCCTGCAGCATTACAACCAGCAAGATGTGAGTCGCGCTTCTGGCCTGCAAATGGGCCAAACTGTGCATGAAGATGACTTCAAAGAAGTTGCCCGGAGATTAGGCCAGACCGGGGCTTTTACAGACGTTGCTTATGGCTTCACGTACTCTCCAGACGGCACCAAACTCGAACTCAAAGTTAAAGAAGCGGAGCGTTTCGCTCCGGCAAAGTTTGAAAATTTGGTCTGGTTCTCGGATCAGGAACTGCTCGAAAGAATCCATACGCAAGTACCGTTGTTCGATGGACAACTGCCGATTACCGGACCGTTGCCGGATGACGTTTCCCAGGCGTTACAGGGCATGCTGGACGAGAAGAGGATTCCCGCGCAAGTGGATTACACCCGGGTGGCCCATGAGGATGGACCAACCGAGGCCTTTGATTACCGCGCAACCGGTCCACGGATAGTGATCGCGAACGTTGCATTTACTGACGCGGACCCGGCCGAGTCCTCCGAGCTTGGAAGTGCTGCGAAGAGCCTGCGCGGCACAGAGTATTCCCGTTCAAAGCTAGTTCAGCAAGAGGACAAGATTTTCCTTCCGGTCTTCTTGCAACGTGGCTACCTCAAAGCTCATTTCAGAGAACCTGACGCCAGGATCGGCCAAACTGAAGAAAATGACATCTTCGTAGATGTGACGTTCCCCGTCGATCCGGGACCGCAGTACAAGCTGAATGCGGTCACACTCGAAGGCTACAAAGCTATTCCTTCCGACACGCTGCGTCAGGTCATGCATTTCCAAGTTGGTCAACCGGCCGACGCCATTCAAGTCCGGAAGGATGTCGACAGCATCAAAGCGCTTTATGGCAGTCGCGGCTACATGGACGCCTCGGTTCAGAGCACGCCCGAACTGGATAACGCCAGCCAGACAGTCACCTATCGTCTGACTATCCATGAAGGCGATGTTTTCAAGATGGGGGATTTGGAAATCCTTGGAGTCGATTCGCGCACCAAGGAACGCTTGCAGAACAATTGGACTCTGTTCAGCGGCGATACTTACAACTCCGGCTACACCAAGCGATTCGTCAGTCAGGCCTTAAGGGATGTGCTTACCACCGGAGAATGGAACCCGGACGTCCTGGAGACCCTCGACCGCAAGGATAAGACGGTGGATGTTACGCTTCACTTTATAGCTCGCCAATAAATTGCTGTAACCTTTTCGGGAAATCGGCGTTCCAATACAGCAGCAGGATTTTGTCGTAATTGCAAAATTTGCCGTAAATAAAAGGAGAACAATTCTCAATGTATCGTATCTCGCAATCTGTTCGGCTCTCGTTGATGATGCTGGCGTTGCTCGCCTGCTTGGCTCCATTCTCATTCGCTGGGAAAGCTGAAAGTTTCACCGGAGTAGTCAGCGATGCCATGTGTGGCAAAAAGCACATGATGGAAGGTGATCCTGCGGCATGCCTCCGGGCCTGCGTACAAAAGGGTTCGAAATATGCTCTGGTCGTCGGTGACAAGGTTTACACCCTCGACACGGAAGACAAAGCCGCGCTAGCAACTCTGGACAAACTTGCCAACCAGAAGGCAATGGTTAAAGGCCAGGCGAACGGAGACGAGATCAAGGTCAGCTCAGTTTCACCTGCGAAATAGCTTAAGGCGTTTTGTAGGCGTGAACGAAATCTTGCCGGAATGTCCGTTGTCGGCTTCCGCCAAAATTTGTTCGCGCGAACCTCAGTTTTCATACTCTCTTTATAATTCGCTGTGTTAGATTTGACCGTCACCGCAGGAAAACTGGAGGACGGCCGAATTGGGCAAGGACATGGTCCCGAAGCGCATTTTCTTTACCAAGGGGGTTGGGAAACATCGCGAACGCCTCACCTCTTTTGAGTTGGCGCTCCGCGACGCCGGAATTGCAGCGCAGAACCTGGTGCGGGTCTCATCAATCTTTCCGCCACAATGCAAGCTGATCGCCCGCTCCCAGGGATTGAAGTATCTCAGTCCGGGCGAAGTCGTTTTCGCCGTTGTTGCCGAAAATTCCACCCGCGAGCCACACCGGCTGTTAGCTGCGAGCATCGGCGTGGCGATTCCCGCTGACCGCAACACCTACGGATATTTGAGCGAGCATCATTCGTTCGGGGAAACTGATAACGCCGCCGGAGATTACGCCGAGGAGCTTGCCGCAGAAATGCTCGCGACCACTCTGAATGTGGAGTTTGATCCGGACCGCTCGTGGGACGAAAAGAAGGAAATCTACCGTATTTCCAACAAAATTGTGCGCACCGCCAACGTCACCCAGTCGGCGGTGGGAGATAAACGCGGACTCTGGACTACCGTAATCGCGTCAGCCATCTTCATTTTCGACTGACCTTCATTTCTTCACGGCAACCTTCTCCTTCTTCCCAGGTGTGTTGTGCTTGTCTTTGCCCAGCCTCTCCAGAACAGCGGCGACGATGATCGGCAGTCCGACCGTGGCATCGAGAAAGACCTCGCCAAATCGGCCACCCTCGGCTGGCGGAACGAATTTCCCCCACGAGACCGCTTCACTGTAGGGACTACCTGACAAACCACCCCAATAAACCGGCTCGGGACAAATGCGTACGCCGTAGTGGTAGCGCTTCAGTTGCACGTGCTCTCCCAAACGCCGATGCCGCAATTCGATAAACGGGCCAAATTGCTGCGACCAATTCCGTGGCACGCCTCCCCCAATGGTAAAGATTCCCAACCTTTTCTGCCGCAGCAGGGTCGCGGCAAAGTGCTCCAGATCTTGGAACGGGTCGAAACGCAGCTTATGGCGTCCGGTAGATTCCCGCAGGCGGTTGTTCAAGGCAAAATCCAATCCCAATTCGGAATCCGTGAAAGCCGGCACAAAGACCGGAACCCCTTTTTGATAGGCGGATTTCAGGATGCCCCGCTCCTCTTTTGATCGCTTGCTGAGATGCTCGCCAATGGCGTGATTCAGCTTGTACGAGCAGATCACCTCGTTGTGGTCCCAGTTGTCCAATATTTCGGCCATGACCTCTTCGACATCGTCCAAATTCCGCTCAGGTTCTAACGTGTCATACACACGGTTATATCCCTGTT
>JAFAGX010000033.1 GCA_019237515.1 Acidobacteriaceae bacterium | reverse complement strand
GGTCCCGAACCAGGTGCTCTACCAGGCTGAGCCACTCCCCGACTAAACAGCCGCTCTTTATTTTATTACATCCTATCGCAAGGCCTGATGCGGCTCTTATATTACGTGAAGAATCGAGCCGGGCCGCCGCTTCTAAGCTGTTGCCATCCCTGCAAATAGCGCCAGTTTTACGGAACAATTAACCTCACGGTGAAGCAGTGATCTTGGTCACCGCGCCCGCGTTAGCCATCACTGAGCCAGAACGCCCAGGGATTTAACATAAGTGGTTGTGAGGAGGGAATCCGTGTCGACTGCCTGGAAATCCCGTTTTGCGGTACGCACGAAGAATATCAAGAGCTCAGCCATTCGCGAACTGTTAAAGATCACACAAAAGCCGGAAGTGATTTCCTTTGCTGGAGGACTCCCCGCTCCCGATGTATTCCCGGTGGCCCGTTTTCAGGAGGCCTGCCGAAAAGTCCTGGAGGTCAATGGACATCAGGCTTTGCAGTATGGAGCGAGTGAAGGCTACGAGCCACTGCGCGAAATGGTGGCGCGCCACATCGCCCGATACGGAATCAAGGCGAAGGCGGAAAATGTACTCATCACTTCGGGTTCCCAACAGGCGCTGGATCTTATTGGGAAGCTTCTGATCAATCCCGGAGATCGCATATTGGTCGAGGCGCCGACCTACCTAGGTGCGCTGCAGGCCTTCAATGTGTACGGTGCGGAATATGTATCGGTACAAAGCGATAATGATGGCCTGCGAACCGACCTGTTGGAAGGTCCTTTACGCACTGGTCCGAAATTCATGTACGTACTGCCGAACTTCCAGAACCCCGGTGGTACGACGCTCTCTGAAGGCCGCCGGCATGAGCTAGTGCTGCTCGCGGATAAATACGGTGTTCCGATCATCGAAGACGATCCTTACGGACAGCTGCGCTACGAAGGCGAGCACCTGCCACCTCTGGTGGTTTTAGATCGCGAGAACCTGCGGCGGGATGACGGGTATTCGATCGGGAACGTAATTTATCTCAGCACATTTTCGAAGACCTTGGCTCCAGGGCTACGGTTGGGTTGGATCGTTGCCCCAACAGACGTGATCGCAAAGTTTGTGCAGCTCAAACAAGGGGCGGACCTGCACACATCTACTTTCGGGCAGATGGTCGCATACGAAGTGGCAAAAGATAACTTCCTCGATGAGCACGTGAAGCTGATTCGCCGCGTATACCGTGAGCGCCGCGACGTGATGCTGCAAGCACTGAAGAAATATTTTCCGTCCGAAGCTGTATGGACGCACCCGCACGGCGGCTTATTTCTTTGGGTGACGCTGCCGGAAGGCATGGATTGCAACAAACTATTCGAAGTCGCGCTGAAAGAGAATGTCGCGTTTGTGCCGGGTGATTGCTTCTACGCAGGCAATTCAGTCAAAGACAGCTGCCGGCACTTGCGGCTGAATTTCTCCTACGGGCAGCCGGAACAGATTCGCGAAGGTATAAGGCGGCTGTCTGTGGCCATCAAGCAGCAGATGCGCGAATTGACTACGGCACACGTTTAGCCCGTCTGTTATCGCTCATGCTCTGCCGAATGGGTCTTCCAGCGATGGGCTTTGTGGTGTGAACAGTTCCGCACCGTTTTCGGTGATGTGCATGTCGTCTTCCAGACGGATACCGAATTCTCCACGAATGTAAATTCCCGGCTCGTCGCTGAAAGTCATATTGCGCGCCATAGCGAGTTTGTTTCCTGCGACTAAGTAAGGCCACTCATGGCCGTCCATTCCCATGCCGTGTCCTAATCTATGTGTGAAGTATTTGTAATCGGGTCCGTATCCGGAATCTACGATGACCTTACGAGCCGCAATGTCCACCATCTGGCATTGCAAGCCCGGCCGGGCCGTTCTCAAGGCCTTGCTCTGAGCCTGCTGGACAATATCGAATACTTTTTTCATTTTGTCGGAGGGTTTGCCCAGGGTGAATGTGCGCGTGATATCGGATGTGTAGCCTTCTACGCGGCAACCATCGTCCATCATAATAATCGAGCCTTCGCGAATGACCTGCTGTGCCGCTGAACCGTGCGGGTTTGAAGTGTTCTGGTCGATCTGAACGTCGACGTCTCCGGGGAACCCAACACGGTCGTAGGCGGCAGCAATGAGATCCTCCAGTTGCGGTTTAGTCATTCCCTCTTTGATCGCCTGGTAAGCAGCTTGATACACGTTAAATGTCACCTTGGCTGCCATCCGCATCAGGGCAATTTCATGGTCGCTCTTGATCATTCGACACCCCGCCGTCACGGGTGTGGCGCTGACAATCTTGGCTTGTGGCACAGCCTGAGCAATTCCGCGGCTGAAAACGAAGAGAACAGTTTCCTCAATGCCAAGTGTTCCAGCTGAGATCCCACGGTCTGCCAGACCCTGCGCAACGCGTTCGTATGGATCATCGTCTTCCTCCCAAGTTCTGACATCCGGATCGCCTTGACTAGGACCTTTGGCGATCTGTTCTCGTGCCCGCGCCTGTTCAAACGCGGGGCAAACGTAGAACGCTGCTCCTCTTGCAGGCAGCACCATGGCAAAGAGCCGCTCCCCACCCCACCAGCGAATCCCGGTGAAATAATTCAGCGATGTGCCTTGCATAAGAAGGATGGCGTCAATGTGCTGTTCGGTCATTAATTCGCGTGCCTTTTCCTGACGTGCTGCTCGCTCTTCTTTGCTGATTGGAGTGGCCTGGTCCTTCATCGACTTAAGAGTTGCAATGGAAGGTGGAAGCGCGGGGCACGGTTCATTGGTTGCAACTAAGGGAGTAGATGTGAGAGCACCCGCAGCTGCGGTTCCAACTTGTAAAAGACGGCGCCGAGAGATCATTTAGCCTCCAACTTCGATCTATGTTTGCATCCAAGAAGCGTTCACAGCAACAAGAACCAGTTTCGCGACTTCCATCCTGGCGCTCTTTGAGCGTAAGCCCCTTCCCGACTACACTAACGCACATGAAGAACTTTGATGAGCTGTCGGAGCGCGAAATTCTGGCGCTGGCCATCTCTCTGGAAGAAGAAGACGAACGAGTTTATGCGGATTTTGTCGAAGGTCTGAAACAAACTTTTCCTGCCTCGGCTGCGGTGTTCGATGGCATGCGCGTGCAGGAGTCGGGGCATCGCCGCCGTTTAATAGAGTTGTACCGGAAAAAGTTCGGAGAGCATATTCCATTGATTCGGCGGCAGGACGTCAAAGGCTTCGTCGAGCGTAAGCCGGTTTGGCTGGTTAGGCCGCTAGGATTGGACACGGTCCACAAAACCGCAAGCGCTATGGAAGTAGAGACCCGCCGATTCTACGAGAAAGCGGCGGCACGAGCGCAAGACGCAAGCGTTCGCCAGTTGCTCGACGATTTGGCGCAGGAAGAGCGCGACCATGAAGATCGCGCGCAGGAGTTGCGTACTGAAGAGCTTCCACCTGAGGTCATGGAAGATGAGGAACGGGCAAGCCGACGGTTGTTCGTGCTCCAAATCGTACAGCCCGGCCTTGCCGGTTTAATGGACGGATCGGTTTCTACACTCGCGCCGGTGTTCGCCGCTGCATTCGCCACCCGGAACAGTTGGGATGCTTTCCTTGTCGGAGTTGCGGCTTCAGTAGGCGCGGGGATCAGCATGGGATTTGCCGAAGCGCTCTCGGACGATGGGAGTCTCACGGGCCGAGGCCATCCTTGGGTGCGCGGGCTGATCTGCGGAGCGATGACGGCGGTGGGGGGTATTGGCCATACGTTGCCGTTTCTCATTCCAAGTTTTCATGTGGCGCTGATTGTTGCTGTCGTTGTTGTTCTCGTCGAACTCGGTGTCATCACCTGGATACGTCACCGTTATATGGACACGCCGACCTTGTCTGCGGCGATGCAAGTCGCCCTGGGTGGCGCACTGGTATTCGCAACCGGCGTGCTGATCGGGAGCTCGTAAACCAGATGCTGTTTTTAGATACTCGGTCCAGTCCGGCAGGAATATGGCGCGAATCAACGCGATGCCGCCCGCCGAGCAAGTATCGGCCGCGGAAGTTTTGCGAGTTCCACGCGGTTTCTGCCGCTGCGTTTCGCGCGATACAACGCTTTGTCCGCCGATTGAATTACCTCCTCTGCACTTTGCCGGGGCGAGTTCGGCTCAGCTACGCCGATGCTGACGGTTACTGAAAGCTGCCCAGATATCGATACCCCGACCCTTTGCGCTCGCTTGGCATGACGTTCGTTCATCACTTGCCTTCGATCCGGCCCGCGTGAAGCTTTTCGGCGCTCGGGCGTGTTGCGGAGCCGGAAAGAAGATTCCGAAATGCTGATCCGCAGAGCTTCCAGTTCGGTCACGATTTCTTTGACCGTTTTGCCCGGAAAAAGAATTGTGAATTCCTCTCCGCCGACCCGATAAGCTTTTCCACCTGAATCAATCCGGGCGAGACGGCTGGCGACCATGCTGAGTACTTGGTCGCCGGTCTCGTGACCGTAGGTGTCATTGACATTCTTGAAGTGATCGATATCGACCACGGCGATCGCAAACGGCGTTTCCAAACTCAAAAGGGCATCATTGAATGCACGGCGCGCGGGTAGGCTGGTCAATTCATCGTGATATGCGAGGAAGTAGGAATTCTCCAGCAGCGAAGCCAAAAGAATAAGACCTGCGGTTGCAAAGTAGAATTCGCCATTTCGGCTTATTGCCCCTGCCTGAAGCCCTAAGAAAGCCGCTGGAAGAGACCACATCAATCCATGTTCAACAGGTCGGCGATAAAGTATGAACCTGGTAACCAGTACCGCAAACGCCACCACGAAGGCAAACAATGCGAACTGCGGGATTCGACTCCAAGATGAGTTGCTCGATCCGAGGATGTTGGCCCGCAAGAACGGAGGGGCTGTAATCTCCCCGGGACGGCAGATCACGGCGACGAATACGGCCTCGAGAAACAGAAGAAGCGCACGCGGTACGAGCGATGGAACGGCGAATCCGCGTTCGCGAGTGACGGAAAAAACAATAAAGTCAATCGGGATAAGCAGCGACACAGCTTCAAATGCGATCCGACCTGGCCCATTTGCGAGCCGATGCGTAGGCGAGAAGAACTCGATGGCGTGATGGCCGAGAATCAACGTGAGCAGGACAAAGATGACTCGGCTCGAATGGAAGCGCCAGGCAATTAAGAGCCCAACTCCGAACGCTGCATAATAATAGAGATCAACGGCCTGAGTAGAAATCGGAACCACACCGCTTTCCAGCGCCGCAGCGACCAGCAGCACCGCTGCGCCCGGGAAAAAGCACGCTTTTAGGGATGTTCTGTTCAAAGCCTCCGCCAACGTTTTCTCCCCAAAATGACCTGAGTACAATTATCAGTAACGGTGCGAAGAGGTGGCGAGTGGCTGTCCGGGTTCCTGAACCTCCGCTCTAACCAGTTCATTATGTATAGGTTCCTGAGTGGGCACTCAATTCGTAACCAACCCCTCGAATGGTATGAATCAGCGGACGTGCGGAAGCAATCTGGAGCTTCCGCCGGAGGTACATTCGCAAGCCGTTTACCCCCGAGCAGGTAAAAGAACACGTAGTACCCCTTCTGGAAAACGCAAAATGAAAACTGAAAAAGAGATCGGCACGGGCAAAATTCCCGCAAGCTGGGGTCCAATGCTGGAATTGGCGCTGCGGGAAGTATTTGAAATCATGCTCGCGTGCAAGTTGGAGCCGCAGGATGCTCCCGTTTCGGGCGCGAGTGACTTCACGGCGATGGTGGGCCTGGCCGGGCAGCTCTGTGGTTTGCTGACGTTGCGTTGTAGTGCGAGATCGGCAACGCTCATGGCGTCGAGAATGCTTGGAACCGATGTCAAAGAAGCCGACCAGCAGATATGGGACGCGATTGGCGAAATCGCAAACATGGTTGCTGGCAATTTCAAGAACAAGCTTACGGGAATGGGAGACCGTTGTGTGCTCTCTGTGCCCACCGTCATCACGGGTTCAGACTACAGCTTTCATTCCATGGCAGACACCGGACCGTTGGAAGTAATTCTGTTGTTCGAAGGTTCACCGGTTACGGTTGCCGTCGAAATCCATAGTTAAAGCAAGCAGAGGAAATTCCTGCCTATCGCGTAGCTTACATTTGGGCAATCTCTTCCTACGTCTTACCAGATTAGACTTCACACATTTGCAAACGCATGCAAGTTGCTCGCGCGGCATCGGTTGTGCAACTAACGTTCGTGCCTGGATTGGTTGCCGACGTGCTCGGACGTTGAACGGAGAAAAGAAAAGCTTTGAACAGCGGATACTATGCGGCATGTGCAGGCCTTGAGGCGCAGAGCCGGGCTCTGGACTTGGTGGCTAACAACCTTGCCAATCTCAACACCAGCGGATTCCGGGCACAGCAGTCCTTATTTCGATCTTTCCTGGCAGATCCAAGTGCTGCTGTTGAGGATCCACTTAATCGCGCAATCAACAACTACAGCGTGCTGGGTGGCAGCCGTATCGATCTGAGCTCGGGGAATCTGCAACGCACCGGCAACTCTCTCGACTTGGCAATTGAAGGTTCTGGTTTCTTCGCGGTTCAAACGCACGCGGGCGTCGTCTATACGAGAGACGGAAATTTTCAAATCTCGGCAGCGGGCCGGCTCGTTACGCGGGCAGGTGACTTGGTTCTTGGAGAACAGGGTCCAATCAGCATCCCCTCCGGCGTCATCTCGATCAGCCCGGATGGAACCCTCTCCGCGGACGGAGCCGTTGTTGACAAAATGCGTGTGCTGCAGTTCGCGACTGGCAGTGAGCCGATTTCGATCGGGGAATCGTACTACTCCATACCAAAAGACCAAGTGCGGCCGGCAACAGACTCTTATGTCCGGCAGGGAACGCTGGAATCGTCGAACGTGAATGCCATGACCGCGATGGTTGAGCTGATCACAATTCAGCGGAAGGCAGAAATGCTGGAACGTGCGATGTCAGCATTCCAATCCAATCTGGACCATATAGCGGCAAATGATCTACCGCACGTCTAGGAGAAGACAAATGCTACGAGCTTTATATACGGCGGCGAGCGGAATGAGTGCCCAGGAAACCAATCTGGATAATGTTGCCAACAATCTTGCAAATTCGAGTACTGCTGGCTTCCGGAAGCGCCGCATCCAGTTCGAAGACTTGCTTTATCAGAATGTCATCATGCCAGGTACCGCCGCCACCCAACAGACGACGTTTGCCGCTGGGCTCCAGGTCGGTTTAGGCACTCGCACCGCCACGAGCGAGATTGTTCAGCTTCAGGGCGACTTCAGCCAGACCGGAAATCCGCTTGACCTTACGATTTCTGGCAATGGCTTCTTTCAAATCACGCTGCCGTCGGGGGAAACCGCCTACACGCGAAGTGGCGCCTTTCAGCTTGATGCGAACGGAAACATTGTCACCGCCGATGGAAATCCACTTTCGCCCAACCTCACGATCCCAACCGGAGCTACCTCGATCACCATCGGTCAGGATGGCACGGTGAGTGTTACCACGGCAGGGCAAGCTCAGGCGCAACAGGTTGGAACCATCCAGTTGGCGCTGTTCCCGAATCCCGGCGGCTTAAACAGCATTGGCAAGAACCTTTTTCTCCAAACCACCGGTTCGGGAGACCCAGTCCAAGGTACGCCTGGAGGTAGCGAAGGCCTCGGTACCATTCAGCAGGGCTATCTCGAACAATCGAACGTGGACGTAGTTGAAGAATTTGTTCAGATGATCGTCGCGCAGCGGGCATATGAAGCGAACACTCGGGTGGTCCAAGCGGCAGACCAAATGCTGCAAGGCCTGAACAATATCAGCCACTAGGAAGGCGCACGATGAAAGTCCATCTCGTCATGGCCGTTTTGATCAATGCGGTTATTTTGGCCACGTCCCTGACTGCGGAACAAGTTCGCCTGCGTGACTCCGTCGAAATCAATCACAAAACAGTTCTGTTAACCGATCTGTTGCCACCAGATACTCCGGCGAACATACGCGAGAGCGGAACCCTGGTTGAGTTATGCCGCGCTCCGCAACCGGGAAGCTTGAGAACATTACGGCAGGACCAAATCCTCTCGGCGATGAACATCCATGCCGAACTGCTGCGCGTCCTGATTATTCCTTCTGCGGTAGTTGTTCGCTCTCGTGGATGGCCGATCAGCCAAGAAAATGTGCGGAATGCGATAGCCGAATTTCTGGGTAAGACAGAAGCCCGCAGCTTGCCCGACACGGCGACACTGATTTTGCCGGAATTCCTTGCTGCGGCTGATGAGAACTACAAATTGCAAGTCACGCATTTGCAGTCTGAGTTGTCTGGGAGGGAACTCGACCCTCGCGTGAGGTGTGTGCCGGGCACATCCTGCGGAATGTTCCTGGTACGTGTGATCCTTGGACCTGCCACGGAAGTCAAATTGCGGCGCCCAGCGACCTCTCCTAATTCAAGGAGTGTGTCAACTGAGTCGCGTCTACCTCTAGTCGTGCAGGGGACCGCGGCCACTTTGATTCTGGAGGACGCGGCTACCCGGATTTCCCTGTCGGTCCTTTGTCTCGAATCAGGGCTGCTGAACCAGCATATCCGCGTTCTTGATAAGCAGAGTCGAAGAGTTTATGCAGCAGAAGTTGTCGGCAGTCAATTGCTGCGGGCGAATTTGTAAGAAAAGTGAAGGAAAACCATGCGACATCTTCTTGATAGCGTCTTTGCGATTCTCTTGCTTGTGTCAGTTGCGGTCGCAACCAGAACTTCAGATCAGCAAAAGATTCAGCAGGAATCGTTGGCGCAATACGTTCAACGCATGCAACAGCAAAGCCCTGACCTGAGCCATTTCACGTTGGGGAGTTTGTGGACGGACAATGGGCGCTTTGCCGATATGAACACGGATTACAAAGCTATGCACGTGGGAGATTTAATCACCATTGTGGTGGCACAAGGAACAACCGCGAATAATGCCAATACGGTATCGACCGCCAGGACGTTCAATGCGAGTTCTGGCATCACGGCACTCGCAGGACATCTGAAGACCAGTGGAGTACAACAGATCTTCTCACCTCAATCATCGCAATCGCTGAGCGGCAAATCACAGGGCTCGACCACTTCCAGCCTCAATACGACATTGGCAGGAAGAGTTGTTGCAGTGCTACCTAGCAAAGCGTTGGTGGTCGAGGCCGAACGTCAGCTTACGATGAATAACGAGAAGCAGACGATCGTGCTGCGTGGCCTTGTCCGCCAGGGCGACATTGCACCGGATGGCAGCGTGGCTTCCAACTACATTGCAAATCTTGAACTTGAACTGAAAGGAAAAGGCGTGCTGAGCGATGGAACCCGCCCGCCAAATCCGCTAGTACGTACGCTGCTCAAGATAGTTGGCTTCTGAGGAAATGCACCATGAAGCACCGGTTTTTGGTTTCTGCCATATCGATTGTCCTGATGAGCCTGGCAACCCTTGCCGACGATAACGTCCGCAAAGCCCTGATCCGTGACGTTACCTCCATTGAGGGCATCCGCGATAATCCGGTGCTCGGGTATGGGGTAGTAGTCGGTCTGAGAAACACCGGCGACAAGCAGCAGACTTTATTCACCAATCAGACTTTGGCAAACATTCTTCAACGTATGGGGGTGCAAACTCCTGCCGGCACTATCATTGTCAAAAATGTCGCGGCGGTATTTGTGACGGCAACTCTGCCACCCTTTGCCCGGCCCGGCACGCGGCTTGATGTGACGGTCGCTTCTGCAGGCGATGCGCGGAGTCTCGAAGGCGGAACTTTACTACTCACCCCTCTTTACGGAGCCGACGGTCAGATTTATGCCAGCGCTCAAGGCCCACTAATTTTAGGAGGCTTTAGCGAGGGCGGAGGCACCAATGCTAAGCAGGTCAACCATCCAACCGCCGGACGGATCCCCAGCGGAGGACTGGTTGAGAGGGATAGTTCACTCGATCTCACTGCACTTCATAAGCTCTCATTGCTGTTAAACGATCCTGATTTCAGCACAGCTGAAGCCGTAGCACACGGCATCAATGGAGATTTTCAACGGGACATCGCCAGCGTTGTGGATAGCCGCCGGGTCGATATCGATCCATCTGCTCCTGAGCTTGAGAAGATTCCTGCGCTGCTCGCACGAATCGAGAATTTGAGTATTGAAGTCCATCACCGCGCCCGAGTAGTGGTCAACGAGCGCACGGGCACGGTGGTGATGGGACGGGATGTTCGTTTGGGAGCGGTGTCGATCTTGCATGGCAATTTATCGATCGAGGTTGCCACGGAGTTTTCGGTTTCCCAGCCGCTGCCACGGTCACAGGGCAAAACCGAAGTCGTCCCCGAAACCAACATAAAAGCAGAGGAATCTCCGGCGCGGCGTATCGAACTGGCGGAAGGGGCGAGTGTCGAGCAGTTAGTCAACGGATTGCAAAGGATCGGAGCTACTGCCCGCGACGTGATAGCAATCTTGCAAGCGATCAAATCTGCAGGTGCGCTGGAAGCGGACCTGGAGGTGATTTGATGAACGGCATCCCAGCGATTGATCGCGGATTAACGTCCGCATCGCAGAAATCAGATCCGCAGCGCCTCACACATGCTGCACACCAGTTCGAAGCCGTGTTGCTGACAGTTGTTAGGTTCCCTGGAGCATACGTTTTCGACCTTTTCGCAAAAGAAAACTGAGGCCGAAGATCATTATCACTTCCTCGGCGTACAGGCGCTAACATCACAGATCGCAGCAAATGGAGGGATCGGCATTGCAGACGCGATTATTCGCAGTTTGACGAACCAACATGGCAATCTTAGTTCCCTGAGTAACCCACAAAAAAGCCCCTCAGACTTAGAGGGGCTCGATCTGAACTTCTGAAAGTCGCGAGCTAGTGCTCGCCGGTCGTTAGTGTTTCTTCTTCTTGGCAGCTTTCTTCTTTGCTGGCATGTTTTCCTCCGTTATCTATTTTCCCTTGCTGTGCTTCTACACTGACGGCGACCGCTCATGCGAACGATCGCGATCTCACTCCCCGATATTGCGGTGGATCACTTTCAATTGTCAATAGAATTCTTCAGGTAGAGGTTGTCATATCGACGCCGCGGAAGATGTCGTAAACTCTGTCTCACGATGCGCGATCCCGTCGAAATTGAAATTTTCAAAAACGTTTTTCACTCGATCGCTGAAGAAATGGGGGCAGCGCTCCGGCGGACAGCCTTTTCGCCGAACATAAAAGAGCGGCGTGATTATTCCTGTGCGGTGTTTGATTGCGATGGTGAAGTCATCGCCATGGGCGACCACATGCCCGTGCATCTCGGCTCCATGCCCATGTCGGTGCGCGCGGTGTTGGACACGTTCGATCTCGACCCAGGTGACGTGGCCATACTCAACGATCCGTTTCGCGGCGGTACGCACCTTCCCGACATCACATTGGTATCGCCTGTTTACGTGTCGCGCAGGCGCCAGCAGCCGCAATTCTATGTAGCGTCTCGAGCGCATCATGCGGATGTTGGCGGGACATATCCGGGTTCGATGGGTTTGTGCCGCGAGATTTATCAGGAAGGCTTTCGCATTCCGCCAGTCAAGATTGCGCGAGCCGGGAAATTGCAGGCCGACGTGCTCGCCATTTTCTTGAATAATGTGCGTACACCGGAAGAACGAGAGGGAGATTTGGGAGCGCAAATCGCTGCGTGCCACACCGGAGGCGAGCGGTTACGGGAACTCTGCACCCGCTACACGCCGGAACGGGTGAAGCGTGCCGCGGGAGAACTACTCGACTATTCCGAAGACATGATGCGTCGATTTCTGCAAAGAATGTCTCCGGCGACGTATTCTGCAGAGGATTTTCTGGATGATGATGGTACCAACGATCGCCCAATAAAACTCGCCGCGAGCATCACATTCTCACCGACGCGAAAAAGTTCGCAAAAAGCGGTGCTCGTAGACTTCAACGGAAGCGACCCGCAGGTCCAAGGCAGCGTGAATGCTGTTGCAGCGATCACCTACTCGGCTTGCTTCTATGTCTTTCGCTGTCTCTTGGCCGAAGATGTGCCCGCGACTGCCGGTCTTATGAGACCCATCGAGGTCATCTGCCCTGAAGGAACGATCGTAAACGCACGTCGCCCAGCGGCCGTAGCGGGTGGGAATGTGGAAACTTCGCAGCGCATAGTAGACGTGCTATTGCGAGCTCTGGCACAAGCGTTTCCCGATCGGGTTCCGGCGGCTGCTTCGGGAACGATGAACAATGTCACGATTGGTGGAATCGATCCCCGGACGAACGAACCTTTTGCATACTATGAGACGATTGCCGGGGGTATGGGCGCGCGTCCTACAAAGCATGGCGTCTCAGGGGTCCACACACACATGACGAATTCGCTCAACACTCCCGCAGAAGCCCTCGAATATGCCTACCCTTTACGTGTCCATGAGTATTCTTTACGGCGTAACAGCGGAGGACGCGGTCGGTACGATGGTGGCGATGGAATCATCCGCGAATTCGAAGTTTTGGCGGATGCCGAATGCACCTTGCTCTCCGACCGGCGTAGGCGTGCACCATACGGACTGAATGGCGGGGGAAATGGCGCGCCCGGCAGAGCCGCAGTTGTGCTTAAAAATGGTTCATGCCAAGCTCAACCCGGTAAATTTAATCTTAGGCTTCAGCCGGGTGATCGGATTCGAATTGAAACTCCAGGCGGAGGCGGCTGGGGAAAACGTACACGAGGTGACCGATGACTGATGTGGGTTCTCACTATCTGGATGAAGCTCAGCGACAGCTTCGAGGATATAAACGTCTTGGCGAAGGAGCTATCTCGCAGTTGAGCGACGAGGAAGTATTCGTCACAATCGATCCGGAGTCCAATTCAATTGCGATTCTCGTCAAACATTTAGCCGGAAACATGCGGTCCCGCTTCACCGATTTCCTTACGAGCGATGGTGAGAAGCCAAATCGCATTCGTGATCAGGAATTCGAAATTACCTCCGTCACCACGCGGGCGGAGGTCATGAGCTGGTGGGAAGAGGGTTGGGAGCGGGTCTTTTCTGCGGTTGCCGGACTCCAGCCCGATGATCTTTTGCGCACCGTCACAATCCGGGGTGAGCCGCATACGGTACTGCAGGCCATCAACCGCCAGCTGGCCCACTACTCGGCGCATGTCGCTCAGATGATTTTCCTTGCGAAGCATCTGCGTTCCAGGGAATGGAAAACTCTCAGCATCCCGCGTGGCAAGTCGAAAGAGTTCAGTGCCGCGACGCAAAAATATGACAAAGGCTTGCTCCGGGAAGAGCAAAGGAAATCATCAGCCTGATGCCTGAACACAGATCGAGAGTCGTTTGACGTCGTTCACTCGAACTCTCAGCCAGCCTCGCCAATCATTATTCTTCAACCGACGAGTTTCTGCCAATCGCGGAGAGTCAGCTGTTGACCAATTTCGCTGGATCAAGTCCATACTTGCAGCTGCGGTTGAGCAATTGGCCGATTAGGAGTGATCATGCGACGGCGGGAGTTTATTGCACGAGGTGCGTGCGGACTAGGACTGGCTTGGGCGGCATCGAGCCGATTGAAGATTTGGGCCCTCGCGGCGCCGCCCCTGACGCAAAAGTTCCGGGCTTCGGACACTGTGGTGCTGGGACAAACCGGCATCAAAACCAGCCGGTTGGCCATGGGAACGGGCACCATCGGCACTGGCCACCATTCGAATCAGACCGCCCTGGGTCTCAAGGGCCTTTCTGAATTGCTGCTGAATGGCTACGACCAAGGGCTGCGATTCTTCGACGCGGCGGATGCTTATGGAAGCCATCCGCACGTAGCGGAAGCGCTCAAGCAAGTGCCTCGAGACCAAGTCACGGTCCTGACCAAGACCTGGGCGCGCGATCCGAAGACGGCGCGGGGGGACCTCGACCGCTTCCGTCGCGAACTAGGCACGGATTACCTGGATGTCTGCCTGATGCATTGCCTCACCGAAGCTGACTGGACTGAACGGTACAAAGGGGTGATGGATGTGTTCTCGGAAGCAAAGCAGAAAGGAATCATTCGGGCGCACGGCTGCTCTTGTCATAGCATCGAGGCTCTGCGAGCGGCCGCTAAGTCGCCGTGGGTGGAAGTTGATCTCGCCCGCATCAATCCAATCGGGTCGCACATGGATGCTGATCCGAAAGATGTCATTAAGGTGCTCCAGGAAATGCGCGCCGCCGGCAAGGCAGTTGTGGGCATGAAAATCCTGGGTCAAGGTGACCTGCGCACACGGCAGGATGAAGCGCTGAAATATGCATTGTCGTTGGGCGTGCTCAATGCATTCACCATTGGGGCGGAAAGCAAGACGGAACAACTGGACCTGATTCGTCGGATCGAAGTTGCGTCATAGAATTTGCAGTTTTCGCCTTTCCGCGAGTTCAATTGCGAAACTGCTTATTTAGTGGGCTGCGAGCTCTGGCTTGGCATTTGGGATGATGTGGTCAGCGCCTGCTTTACTGATTCTGTCACTTTATCGGCATTTGCCAGCAGCAAGCTGACCTGCCATACCTGTGTGTCCGAGAGTGGGCCGCGGAATGACGGCATTCCGGTCAGACGAATGCCATTGGCAACTTTCCAAAAGGTTTCGCCGGGCTCATCATCGGTGACCCCTTTGCCCTGCAGCAATTTTGGTGGTTTCGGAAACATCCCCTTCGCGATCGCGGTTTGATCTCCCGCCGGTGCTCCGTGACATACCTCGCAATGCTCGCGATAGATTTGCGCTCCCGCGAGATAAGTTTGCTCGTTCGCTGTGATCGGAACAGTTTTCGGCATTTCTTTCTCGACGCGAGCGTGCAAAGCGCCATTCGCCAGAGTTTTTTCCAAGGGCATGGGCTGCGCCGAAGTAGCTACTGGCGCCATCCCCGTTTCGAAATACACCGCCACGGCTAATATCACAGCTACCACGCCCACTATCAAACCGAAAATGAACGCTTTCAATTGGGTTCTCCTGAACGCTTTGATGAGGTGTATCGCGTATCAAGTTGCGATGAGAATCGCTGTGAGGATCTCAATCACAGCCGATTACCCGGATCATTCCCACTCAATGGTGCTGGGAGGCTTAGATGTGATGTCGTACACGACGCGGTTCACGCCCTTGACTTCATTGACGATGCGATTTGAAATCGTCTTAAGAACATCATGTGGCAAGGGAACCCAGTCGGCCGTCATGCCATCTTCGGAATGAACCGCTCGTACGGCACAGGTGTAAGCATATGTTCTCTGATCTCCCATCACCCCGACCGACATCACAGGCAGTAAAACCGCAAATGACTGCCAGATTCTGGAATACAAACCAGCATTCTTGATCTCAGTTACAACAATGTCGTCGCACTCGCGCAAAATGGCAAGCCGCTCTGGAGTGACCTCGCCCAGAATTCGGACCGCCAGCCCGGGTCCCGGGAAGGGTTGGCGCTGAAGCAGATCTTGCGGCATGCCGAGGTCACGGCCAATCCTGCGGACTTCGTCTTTGAACAACTCTTTCAGCGGCTCGATCAGTTTTAACTTCATCTTTTCCGGTAATCCACCCACATTGTGGTGGGATTTGATCACTTGCGAGGGCCCACGAACCGAGCGGGATTCGATCACATCAGGATATAGAGTCCCTTGCACCAGCCAATTAACTTTGCCCTCTTTTTTCTCGATCCTATGAGCTTCTTCCTCGAACACAACAATAAACTCATTGCCGATGATCTTGCGTTTTGTCTCCGGGTCGATAATTCCAGACAACTTCTTCAGAAATCGCTTGCTCGCGTCAACCGCATCGACGTGCAGACCCAGCTTATCTCGCAAATTCTGTTGAACTTTTTCAAATTCATTTTTTCGCAGCACACCGTTGTTGACGAACACGCAGGTCAAACGCGAAACTCCTTTGTCATTCCGTAGAGCGCGGTCAACCAACGTTGCCGCCACTGCAGAGTCAACCCCGCCTGACAATGCGCAGATTGCGCGATCTTTGCCAACGGTCTCGCGAACGCCGGCGATGGTTGAATCGATAAAATGCTGGGGCGTCCACGTCGGTTTAGCGCCGCAGATTTCCAGCGCAAAATTTCTTAGAATATCGGTGCCGTGCTGCGTGTGATGCACTTCCGGATGAAACTGTACCGCCCACAATTTGCGCTCTGGGCTTTCCATCGCCGCTAAGGCATTGGCCGAACTCGCGATGCGACGAAACCCCGTGGGCAGTTCGATAGCTTCATCGCCGTGGGACATCCAGACGTTCAGGGCCTTCGGAACATTGCGGAACAAATGGGACGTGCCCTTCACTTCCACACTGGCATAGCCGTATTCGCGTTTCGCAGCAGCATGCACCTTACCGCCTAGCACGTGAACCATAAGCTGTAATCCGTAACAGATGCCAAGTACAGGTATTCCCAAATCAAAAACTCGGCCATCACTAGTAGGCGCATCTTTGTCGTAGACCGAAGACGGACCACCGGAGAGAACAATTCCCAGCGGGAGATAACCACGAATTTCGTCCAGATTCGCAGTACAGGGGAGTACTACCGAGAAAACGTTCTGTTCACGGATACGGCGGGCGATGAGTTGGGAATATTGCGAACCAAAATCAAGGACGACAATGGATTGGGTTTCCACGGAAGAGTGTCTCAGATCGATGCGCAACTGTAAAGCAGTGTCGCGGATACCAGTTCCGACGGCGGTAGCGC
>JAFAGX010000005.1 GCA_019237515.1 Acidobacteriaceae bacterium | reverse complement strand
CCTCGCCGCGCGAAATGACGATATGTGGCATCCCGGTCACCGTGATGCCTTCAAACATCGAGTAATCTACGCGCATGTGGTGGGTTTTCGCAGTGATGGTGTGCTGACGTTTTGGATCAAAGATGACAATGTCCGCGTCACTGCCTGCTGCGATGGTCCCTTTGCGCGGATACAATCCAAAAAGTTTTGCTGGTGTGGTAGAGACGAGTTCGACAAACCGGTTGACGCTAAACCGTCCGCTCGCCACACCACCGCTGAATATCAAACTCAAGCGGTGCTCGACGCCCGGGCCGCCATTTGGGATTTTCGTGAAATCGTCCTTGCCAAGTTCCTTTTGTTCTTTGAAGCAGAATGGGCAGTGATCGGTGGATACAACCTGAAGCTGGTCTTGCCTCAACCCTTCCCAGAGTTTTTCCTGATGCCATTTCTCGCGCAAGGGAGGAGTGAAGACGTATTTCGCACCTTCAAAGCCGGGAACATCGAAATTTTCGAGGGAAAGATATAAGTACTGCGGACAGGTCTCGGCGTACACGGGGAGGCCTCGGTCTCGCGCTTCCCGGACTTTTTGTAAGGCATCATTACAGCTCAAATGAACGATGTAGACTGGCGCTCCGGCCATTTCGGCGAGCGCGATGGCGCGAGCGGTCGCCTCGGCTTCTGCCGTTGTGGGTCTTGTGAGCGCATGGTATTTGGGGGCGGTTTTTCCTTCCGCTAAGGCTTGCTTCACGATCACATCAATCGCGCCGCCGTTCTCCGCGTGCATGCATACCAGGGCACCATGCCTGGCCGTAGTCTGAAAAACTTTGAAGATGCTGGCGTCATCCAGCATGAAGACTCCGGGGTAGGCCATGAAAAGCTTGAAGCTGGTGACGCCTTCCCGAACCAGCGCATTTACCTCGTCAAGTTGCGCATCGGGAATCTCGGTAATGATGCAGTGGAATGCATAATCGGAGACGGCCTTGTTCGACGCCTTCTGCATCCATGTGTCGAACGCGTGCCTTAAAGTTTGCCCTTTGTACTGGATGGCAAAATCGACAAGCGTTGTCGTGCCACCAAACAATGCCGCACGCGTGCCGGTTTCGAAATCATCAGCGCTGGTGGTGCCGCCGAACGGCATGTCGAGGTGGGTATGCACGTCGATACCACCGGGCATGACATATTTGCCTGTTGCGTCGATGAGCTTACGCGTATTGTCGCGCGGAAGATCCTTGCCGATGGCCACGATTTTTCCCGCTGAAATTGCCACGTCAGCAAGGTATGTATCGGAAGCGGTAACCACTGTTCCGCTGTGAACGATGCTGTCAAAAGCCACGGTTGACCTCCTGCAGACAATAAGCCGAAGCCGCATTTTATGCTAAACTGCCGCCTCGTTCACAAAGGGAACTGCTTTTATGAAATTTGGGTTCACACTCAAAGGGGACTTGTCGGTTGACCAAACCCTTGCTCTAACGCGGCAAGCGGAAGCCGGCGGTTTCGAATATGGATGGCTATTCGATTCGCACGTCCTGTGGAAAGAGCCGTACCCGATGCTCACTCTGATGGCTGCCAATAGCCGTAATCTAAAGCTCGGGACGTGCGTCACCAATCCTGCCGTGCGCGACATTACCGTGACCGCCAGCCTGTTTGCCACACTCAATCTCATTTCTGGCGGACGCATGCAGTTGGGAATCGGTCGTGGCGACAGCTCGCGCCGAGTGCTCGGCAAGAAGCCAGTGACATGGTCGCAACTGGAAGTAGCCATCAATGAATTCCGCGATCTTACTTCCGGACGGGAAATTAACTATGACGGCCAGCCCACGCGCCTGACATGGGTGGATGGTCCGGTTCCGGTCTGGATCGCCGGCTATGGTCCGAAGGTGCTGCAGATGGCGGGACGCGTTGCCAACGGGATCATCCTGCAGTTCGCCGATCCTGACCTGATTGCGTGGTGCGTGGGCTTTGTGCGGGAAGGCGCCGAGCAAGCCGGCCGCGATTTCGAAAAAATTGAAATTATGGCGGCCGCTCCGGCGTGGGTCTCCGATGACGTGAAACTTGCGCGCGAACGTGTGCGCTGGTTTCCGGCTTTGGTATCAAACCATGTCGTGGACCTGGTCAGCCGCTACAAACCTGAAGAACTTCCTCCATCTTTGACGGCGTACGTCCGAAATCGGGGGGGATATGACTATCTGCACCACTGCGAAGTCGAAAGTGACAACAAGAGTTTTGTTACGGATGAGGTGGTAGACCGTTTTTGCCTGCTTGGCTCGCCGAAGGCACAGATTGAAAAACTGAAGAAACTCGCCCAGGCTGGCGTAACGCAATTCAATCTGTATTTAATGTCAGGCGAGGAAGAGGAGCAATTGCGACTGTTCGAGCGCGAGGTGATGGCGGCGGGCTGATGGGACTTGGTGACGCAGAAATGCATAGATCCTTCGCGCCCTGAAAGCCACTCAGGATGACAGCATCAGACTAGAGAGAGTCTTCCGGTACAGGGGCTGCATTCAAAGCGCTTGCGCGCTGACTCTGCATCAGCGCGTAATAGCTAACGAACGATACCGCGAATCCGACAAGCCAGGAGTAGTCGTAAAGCACGCGTACTGACGGAAGAACCAGACCGACGAGTGCGATCCACGATCCAAGCAGGAGGGCCAGCAACGCCCGCCAATTCACTCCACGTGAATATTCGTAAGCGCCACCGCGGAGATAAAGATCGTTGACCAGCAGCACGCGACGGCGAATCACAAAATAATCGCAAATCATAATGCCGGCGACCGGGCCCAGGAAAGCGGCATAGCCTCCGAGCCATCCCAGGATGAACGTCCGATAGTTTGCCAGCAGCTTCCACGGCATCATGGCAATTCCCATGAAGCACGTAATTATGCCACCGGTCTTGAAGCTGATCGATTTCGGCCGAAGGTTGGAAAAATCATTCGCCGGGGAAACCACATTTGCTCCGATATTCACATTCAGCGTGGCCAATAAAATCGCAATCAAGGCGATTACCACTGCGAGCGGCGAATGAAAACGACTGAGCAGTTGGACAGGATCCCAAATCGCGGTTCCATAAATCAGCAAGGTTGCCGAGGTGACTGCGATTCCGATAAAAGAATAAAACGTCATCGTTGTCGGCAGAGCGAGCGCTTGTCCAATCGCCTGTTCCCTCTGGCCTCGCGCGAATCGCGTGAAATCCGGGATGTTCAACGACACGGTTGCCCAGAATCCAACTGTTCCGTTAAGCGCTGGCACAAAGAACTTGAGAAATTCTGAGAAGCTGGTGAAGCGGGAAGGCGCGGCGAGCATCGGGCCGAAGCCGCCGGCGTTTATGTAAGCCCAGACCAGCAGAAGCACTCCGACCGCCAGCAGAATTGGTGCGCTTACGCCTTGCAGAAACCGGATGTATTCGATGCCCTGCAGAATCACAAGCAGGTTGATGAGCCAAAACAGCATGAAACAGATCGCGACACCGTAATGTACCTGCCGCCATGCCGGCCACAGCGTGCTCAGCAGAGTGTTGATGGCCTCTCCGCCAATCCAGCTCTGAATGCCAAACCATCCGCACGCAACCAGCGCCCGCAAAACTGCAGCGACGTTCGCGCCCAGAACACCGAAGGACGCCCGCGCCAGCACCGGGAAGGGGACGCCATATTGCGTCCCAGGGTGCGAGTTCAGCAACATCGGGACCAGCACAATCGCATTGCCGATAAATACCGTCAGCAGCGCCTGTTTCCAATTCATCCCACCTTGGATCATGCTGGCCGCGAGCATGTAGGTGAGAATATTCACCGACATCGATACCCAGAGCGCAGCGTAGTTGTACGTACCCCACGTCCGATGGCTCGCGTTGGTCGGCGCGAGATCAGGATTGTAGAGCGGGCTGGATTCGATGCCCCGGGTTGAAGCTGCCATGAAAGATTTGTTCCTTTGGGTTCTCCGTGTCCGCTGCAGTTATTTTTAAGAACCACAGAGAACGCAGAGGTGCACAGAGTTCTAATCGGCAGCCGCGGCCTTTCCGGTTTGCGTGGTCAGGGGGCCATAACTCTCCGGTCGACGGTCACGAAAAAACTGCCAAGTCTTACGAACTTCCAGAATCATATCGAAATCGAGATCCGCAACTAGAACTTCATCTTTGTCGCGGCTGGCCTGCGCAACAATTTTTCCGCGCGGATTGCAGAAATAGCTTTTTCCGTAGAACTCGCCGATGTTCCACGGCTTTTCTGTGCCAACTCGATTAATGGCGCCTACGAAATATCCATTCGCGACGGCATGAGCCGGCTGCTCCAGTTCCCAGAGATGTTCCGAGAGTCCGGCTACGGTTGCCGAAGGATTAAAGACAATCTCTGCTCCGTTAAGTCCGAGAATGCGGGCGCCTTCCGGAAAGTGGCGGTCATAGCAGATATACACGCCGACTTTCGCGTACTTGGTGTCAAACGCCTCGTACCCGAGATCGCCAGGCGTGAAGTAAAATTTCTCCCAAAATCCGGGATGCACGTGCGGAATGTGGTGCTTGCGGTATTTCCCCAGATATTTGCCGTCCGCGTCGATGACCGCAGCCGTATTGAAAAATAAACCGGCCATCTCTTCTTCGTAGACCGGAACGACGATCACCATGTGGTGTTTGGCGGCAATTTTCTGCATGAGCTTGGTGGTTGGTCCGTCGGGAACCCGCTCGGTCAGTTCGTACCAACGGGTATTCTGCTCCGCACAGAAGTAGGGACCGTAAAAGAGTTCCTGCAAGCACAGAATTTGCACTCTCTTCTTGGCTGCTTGGTCGATCATCTTCAGATGCTTATCAATCATCGCTTTCTTGATTTTGGCCAGCGGCTGATCTGGGCCAAGAGGGTTTTTGGCCTGGATGAGGCCACAACGAATGATCCGGGACATAAAGACCTCCG
>JAFAGX010000569.1 GCA_019237515.1 Acidobacteriaceae bacterium | reverse complement strand
CCTCCCACTATATGGCCGACTACCATGGCTACGAGTGGCTGATGGGCAAAGGTCACGCACTCGACGATCCCACCCTGTTCCTGGTAGCGACCGAGCTATTTGGCAACGGGCATTCCTCTTCGCCAAGCAATACGCCAGAGCCCTACCATGGTCCCCGCTTTCCGGTGATGACCATCCGCGACAACGTCGAGGCCGTCCATCGGCTGCTTACGGAAGAACTTCATGTCAGCCACGTTCGCGCCATCATCGGCTTTTCTATGGGTGCGCAGCAAGCGTTTCAGTGGGCTGTCAGCTATCCTGATTTTGCAGATCGCGTCGTCGCCACCGCAGGCACGGCAAAAACCTATCCACACGGATTCGTACGACTCGAGGGCCAGATTGCCGCCCTCACCGCCGACGCCGCGTTTCAGAATGGCGACTACACCGCTCCGCCGACAAAAGGTCTGGAAGCATTTGCGATGGTGTGGACAGGCTGGCTTTTTTCGCAGGAGTGGTGGCGCCGTGAACTATGGCGTGAGACCGAGAAGCCTGGGACAACTTTTGAGCAGGTGCTGCAAAATTTCCGCACCAATTTTATACCGGGCGCAGATGCCAACGATTTGATCGCACAAATGCGGACCTGGGAAAAACATGACGTGGGCACAACGCCCGACTTCGGGGGAGACGTCGAGAAAGCCTTACGTTCGATCAAAGTGTCACTTCTCTACATGCCGTCGGAAACCGATCTTTACTTTCCCATCGGCGACGCGCGCTATGAAGCCCAGTTCATTTCCAAAGTCTCGTTAGGGCCCATTCCATCCTTGTGGGGACACCCGGCGGGGGCAGGCGCCAGTCCGGCCGACGAGAAATTTCTCAACGAACAGATCAGAAGATTTTTGTTCGGACCTAAGTAGTGGCGAGTGGCGGCTAAAAAGTGACATCCGACACGAGAAGACCTTAGAGGCCGAATACCGGAATTTGCAGGTGCGACTTAGGGCTCTGCCTTGTCTTTATTCATGATCCAACCCACCTTTTGAGCAACTGCAAAATCACCCTTTTTCTCTAAATGTGCAATCTCGAAGGAGACAAGAAGATGTTTGGCCGTACTTTTAACTTGTTATTACTGCTCACAGGTTCAGCAACATTAGCTTTCGCAACTGCACCAGTAGTGACCGTGACGTCCCCAGCTTCGGGAACGAGTGTTGGCTCGCCGGTAAATTATGTGGCTTCAGCTGCGAGTCCCGCGTGTGCGAAGGGCATTGCTGCCATGCGCATTTACACAGCTCCGGGAGTGAATGCATACACAATTGCCGCGAACAGCCTGAATACGAATATCAATTTACCTACGGGCAGCTACGGCACCGTGGTTCAGGCGTGGGATAACTGCGGCGGCGTCGGGCGCGCGACGGTTAACATCACGGTCTCGAAAATTACTCTACCTCCTCCGAGGTTCTTATACGCTACAGAATTTCAGTCGGGAAAGATTGCCGAATATATGGTGAATCCGCTGACAGGAGCGATTACTCCCACACCCCAAGGTTGGACGTGGGCGCATTGGGGACCGGTAGACATCGCGGCTGGGCCCGCAGGTTATCGTCTCTACGTCGCCAATCAAGGCTCGCATGATATCAACGCTTATCTCATCAATCGCAATACCGGAGATTTAAGTCCGATTCCGGGGTCGCCATTTCCCATCGCTGGCGTTGGGCATCGAGTTGTTGTCCACCCTTCCGGACTTTTTGTTTATGTCAGTAGCGCAACTCCAACCAGCAGCGGAATTCCGCCGGCAGATATCAACGCTTTTGCGGTTCAGAGCGACGGCTCACTTAAGCTCGTGCCGGGCTCGCCAATTGCCATTCCTGGAGGCAACGGACTGCCGGCACTCGCGATGGATCCACTAGGACAATTCCTGTATGCGTCCTCCTTTACCAGCGGCGGAGGAGCAGTTGCAGCATTCACCGTCGATCGCGTGAGTGGCGCGCTTACGCCAGTTCCCGGAAGCCCGTTTGTGGTACCCGTCGGGGTGTGCAAACCCAGCGCCGATTTTTGTCAGGAATCGCCGACTGACCTGGCGATTGAGCCCACCGGTAAATACCTGTATGGGGTACTGGGCATTCAGAGCGCCGTGGCTGGATTCGTCATTGATCGGGCTAATGGAGCGCTCAGCGACTTGCCTGGATCCCCGTATCCGGAGCTGTCCTCATTCGGAAACTTTTGTCCGTTCGACGCATTTGGAGCATGCCCCAATTCGTGGACGGAAAGCATCGATCCCAGTGGAAAATTTATTTACGTCACCGACAGTCAGTTCAACGACATTTCCATTTTCCAGTTAAACGGAACTACGGGGGTACCGAGCTATGTGGGCACGAGCGGAAACACGGTGGGGGGAGTCTGCGTCCCCTACACCGTTAACGTCGACCCATCCGGCAGCTTCGCCTATAGCCTGGGGGTTGGCGCGAACCGTTGTGCTCCGAGTTCGAACGCTGTGCTCGGCTTCTCAATAAATCAAGGGAATGGCCAGGTGTCGCCAGTCTCCGGATCACCATTCATCAATTCAGGGGTTCATACCACCAATGACAGTGAAGAAAAGGTGCTGGTCACTAAATAATTCTGCGTAGCTTTAAGGCGGGCCGAATGCAGCGGCGTATGCGAGCTCGGAATTCTAGTTAGCGGGCGAACTACGCCGTTCCGTTAATCGCGATTTGGCAGCCGCACGGAGGGCTTCGCGACGCCGCGATAGAATTCCTTCAGCGTCGGGCGCGGCAAGCACTACGGCTTCCATGTGTTTGCAGAACTCAGGTTCATTTACGGCAGTGCGAAACTGTGCCAGGAATGGATGGATCTTGCTGAAGGTCCCGAATATTTCCCCGTGCGCTGCCCGGAATGCATCGCCATCGATGGCGCCAGTGATCACCAGGGAAGCCGCCATGTCCCAGTACCCCACTACCATACGAAATGCTGCGTTTCTCTCGCTCCGAATGACGTTTACGAGTTCATCAAAGGTTTCCGGATTGAATTCGAACAAAAACCAATGGCGCGCTTCACGCAGCACGTTTTCGCGGCGCAAATCGAAAAGCTGCAGATTCAATTGTGCACTTTCGAATGGGGTTGGCATCGGGAGAAACCATTATATGTGGCTCTCAATGCGTATCAAACCGAAGTCGGGAGATATGACTCAAATGCCTGAGGCGGCTCTGATTGAGAGAGCCAATCACTTCTTGGGTCTTGGCCATCGGGCCACGATTACCGTCGACAGACCACCTCTGGGCCGAAAATCCCCTTTCACTTCCGCCCAGACCGGCTTTGCCCAGCGCACCACATCCTCGAGAACCCGGTTGACGATGTTCTCCTGAAAAATTCCTAGATTCCGATAGGACTGCAAGTACTCCTTGAGCGATTTCAGCTCAAGACAGTGCTTGTCTGGCATATAGCGGATCGTGAGCGTACCAAAATCCGGCAGCCCCGTTTTCGGACACACGGAAGTAAATTCCGGATCATCCACGACGATCTCATAACCAGGAAACTGGTTGGGCCAGGTTTCTATCTCTGGGAAATCGCCATCAAGCCCGGCTTCGGCATGTTCGCGGGTGTAGCGGCGCTGTTTCGGCATGTCTCATTCTAACCAGCGCTCGCAGGAACGGCCACACACGCGTTATTGAATTCGACGCAGCCCACTCGGCTGAAGTGCGCCGAGTTTCGGGATGACCGCTTCATCGTAGCCACTCGGTGGTCCGCGATTATGCTAATTCTGCGAAGGATTGAACCCTTCGGGCGGTCTCTCCCCTCTTCGGGCGCGGCTTACCTTATCGAAACCGGTTAGTAGGTTAGTCCCGCAACCAAGACAGCAGGAGCCGCTCATTTGTTGGAAGCTGGGGTCATTGCTCTCGATCTGATAAAACAACGACGCAGTCTTAAGTCTGCAAAGCGAGCAGATTTGCGGTGTCTGACTTTCTGGCGCATCGGGAATTGAAAAGGCCAGAGTATCTGCCACCATTCACGACCGCAACGAGACACAATACCGCACTAAAAATATCAATTTCTGGTTTTCACATGCAGTGACGCAGGTCCGTTGGCCATGTGACAAGAGAAGAGCTGCTGCCCCGCTATTTCTTCAACTGCTTTAATATCTCGCGCGCCGCATTCGCACCCGAACCGCCGGTTAACCCCGAGCCCGGATGCGTCCCCGAGCCGCAGAGGAATAAGTTCTTGATCGGGGTCTCATACCGTGCCCAATCCAGCAAAGGCCTCATGGTGAAGAACTGGTCCAACGACAACTCGCCATGAAAAATATGACCGCCAGTAAATCCGTAAATGTCCTCCAAATCCTGCGGCGTGATGATCTGATGCGTGAGTATCAGCTCAGGCAGATTTGGCGCATATTGTGCCAGCGTCTTCACAACCGTATCGCCGAGTGCCACGCGCTCCGTTTCCCAATCGCTGTTCTTCAGCTTGAAGGGCGCATACTGCACGTAAATGGACATCACATGCTTACCCGGGGGCGCGAGCGACGGATCGGTTAACGATGGAATTGCAGCGTCAAGATAGGGGTGCTTGGAGAAATTTCCGTACTTGGAGTCATCAAAAGCTCGCTCCAAGTAATCGATTTCGGGACCGATATGAATGCGGCCCCGCAAAGCATCGCTGTTACCGTTCACCCCGGTAAATTTCGGCAGACCCGAGAGCGCGAGATTGACTTTG
>JAFAGX010000536.1 GCA_019237515.1 Acidobacteriaceae bacterium | reverse complement strand
CGTTTCCCATATTTCTTTGCGATTTTGTTTACGATCCCATCGAACTCGGTTTCGCGGCTACGATCCACGAGGAAAGCGGCATTCATGATCATTTTGTCGCCGATCGGCTGATTGTCACGCGACGCCACACAAACATTGCGCAAGGTTTCATAGATATCGCGCACATAGAGTGTGGCGCGCTCCGCCAGAGCTTTATCGATCATGCGGCCGAGCTGCATGCGGGCAAAGTAAGTGGACTGCAATTGCTTGCGTACGATCTCCTGATGAAAGCGGCGAATCTCCTCGTCTTGCTGTTTCAATTCCTCGATGATCTGATCGCGTTCCCAATTCACCTTGAGGCCGAATTCCAGCTTGCCTGCCATCTGTTTCAGCACGTCTTTCAGTGAGGGATAAATGCTCTTCAATACCTCACGGATGTCATCCTCGGTCCGGAAGACAGTGCCAAAACTCATGGGAATGATCGTGTAATTCTTCATTACCGTCTCGATCACGTGCTCGTGGGCGAGAGCATTCTCGCGGGTGGGATCGAAAATGGCGACAGGAGTCTTGCTCACAACCGCGGCAATATCCAGGTAGTTGACCGTATAAACCGGCTCGCCGGCGCCACCGATTCCGATTTTGCCGAAAGTCAAGTGCTCCTTGGAATCAAGGATTCCGTACACGTAGCGCCCGCCTTCGCCCGGCCCGCTTTCCGGAACTTTGGGAGCGTCGGTCATTTTGACGTGCAAATCTTCTTTCGACCTCGCACCGTTTTTGTTCGTTTTCCGCAGAATCGCAGTTGGCATATATTTTTCCTTGTTCACTGCTTGGCGTAAGCCTCGAGATCGGTCACGCTCTTCAACGTGGCAGTCGTGACATCGCGGGTCACAGGAAATGTAAGCTGGATGACAGTTCCTTTCCCCAAACTGCTGCGCACGCGAATGCGGCCATTGTGATTCTCGACTACTCCTTTCACAATCCACAGGCCCAGACCTGTTCCTTTCGAACCCTTGGTGCTCACAAACGGCTCGAACATGGATTTTTGCAAGTCGGGCGGTATCCCCGTACCGGTATCGGCGAGAGTCAAGCTGACCAACCCGTGGAGGCCGTCTTTGCTGCGGAATTGCCGGGTGCGCACAACCAGTTTGCCTCCTTTCGGCATGCTGTCGCGCGCGTTCACTACGAGATTGGAAAGGAGTTGCCGGAACTGGTCGGCAGATCCGTTGAACTGCGTCACGCTGCCGAGTTGTTTCTCGACCGCGACACCAGCCTTCACCAAAGGCCGCGCAAACAGGGTCAGCGTGTCTTCGACAACCGCATCGAGATCGAAATTGGCCGCGTTGACTACGTTGCGATACAGGCCGAGCATCTGGCGTACGATACGCGTGACCCGTTCGGTTTCGGTTTTCAGCACTTCATGAATGGGCCTATATCGTTCATCGAGACCATCGGCCAGCAGGTGAATCGCATTCTTAATCGATTCCAGCGGATTGTTGATCTCGTGGGCAATGGTTCCCGCTAAACGACCGGTGGCAGCAAACTTTTCCATTTCGAGCATGCGCCGCTCGAGTTGCAGCTGCTCCAGTTTTTTCCAAGTGGAGAAGTCGCGCAACACCGTCACGGTAAAAGCGACCTGACCACGAGCGTCGTAGATCTTGCCAGAGCGCGCGGCATACTCGATTTCCGCCCGGGTACCTGGCTGGTACAAATGCAGCGAGCGATTGTGTTTCTCGGCGAATGAAAAAGTGAAAGAGGTCAGATAGGCATCGAGCTTCGCCTGATTCCGTACCAGTTCAGGATTTCGTGCCGAATCGGTCGCGCCGAACAGTTCCTTTGCGAGCGGATCCAGGAGAACGACTTTGGCCGAGTTGTCCGCCACGATGATCGGATCGCCGACATTTTCGATAACCAGATTCAGGCGATCGCGGTCCTGGCGGACGACGTCTTCGGCAGCCTGCAACTTTTCCAGATTCGCCCTGACTTCTTCATCGGCGCGACGGAGGTCGGTGACGTCCCGCATCACAGTCACCATTCCGGTGCGGACGCCTTCACTGCTGAAAGTAGGCGCGCAAACCGCTTCAAACAAGACTTCCTCGCCATCCATGACGTCGACGAGCGTAAGATCGCGAGAAGTATCGGTGGCGCTGACAACCATGGAAGACAGGGCTGCGGAAAACAGCAAATTGTTAAACTCGACAGCGCGTTTGCCGCCTTCACTCACGCCTTCAGGAACTCGGAAGAATCTTTCCGCCGCTTTGTTCTGAATCACCACGCGATGCTGGCTATCCGTGAGGATGACTGGATCTGCCATGCTCTGCATGACCGCGCGTAACCGGGAAATGGTCGCTTCCATGTCACGCATGCGGTTGTAGTAGTGCTCAATCTTGAACAGGCGTGAAAGGACTCCATTGGCACGATCGGTCAAGGTACGGAATTCCGCCAGCCGGCTCTCATGGATGTGGCGATTGACCTGAGCCAGAACGATGGTGGCGTACGCCCGCATCCCGCAAGCTCTGCATACTTGCTCTTCCACGGGATACTTTCCGGTCAGTCCATTGTTCAGCACTGCCAGGCAGTCCTGGCGACGGTCACGTTCCGCTTCCCAGCAACGGTTTCGGTTGCGAAAGATGATGGGATAGGCATAAAACGCGTCAGAACTGGTGGGTGCCGACTTAAGGACGCGAGGAGTTAAATTTTGCAATACCGAAACTACGGGATTCTCGCTGGCCCAAAGGGAGGTGCGGAACCTTTGCAGAGTATGTTTTTCGCAGTTCAGCGAAGCAGTCGGCTTGATCTCACCCGAATCGAAGTCAACTTCCAGGATCAAGGCGCGGGGAAAACCGAGGTGAACGATTTCTTCGAGGAGAATGGGGAAAACTTCCTCGGAGCGTTCGGCCGCAAGCAGGCGTAAGGAAGCTTCCCTGGAACTTGCACGCACCAACTTCAACTCCGGTCTAGCTTGCGCTTGTATACGGGGAGTTGCCATTCCACCTGCTTTACGCATACCCGAGGATTATGCACGCCGCCCCGCGGCCCGGCCTACCGGAACACGGGTACGCCGCCGGGTGGTTTCAATTTCCACCTCCGGAACCTCTGCAGCGGGCAGCTGGGGCCGCGATACCAGGCCGACCAATCCCACCGCGTCTGCGTATTTCAAGTAGGTGTCGATGGAAGCGACCACGACGCGTGCCTCGACCGTGATCAGATCAATACCGACGAGTGAGATTCGGACCCAGGCATCAATGACAATGCCTTTATCCAATACGCGATCGAGTACATCAATAAGGCTCGAACCACCGGATATGCGTTCGACAGCCATGAAACTTTCCCTCCTAGGTGCGTCGCGGTTACGCTCTCCGCTTGCTCCGTTGCCGGGTCGGCCGCGGCGTTCGGGCCGCAGCCGGTGCGGAACGAGGCAAGGCCGGGCGAGTGGTGGGCACCGGCATCGTCAGGTGCGGGTCGAACTTCCACCAGTTCAAACCAATTTGTTCGGCTTTATCGACCGAGCAAACCAGCAGCCGAATGCGGATCGTGAGCAACTCGACATTCGCCAACGAAATACGTACGTCCCCAGCTATGACCAGGCCTTTGTCCAGCACCCGGTCCAGAATGTCCACAAGATTGGTTGTCCCCGCTACGGTCGGTACTCTTTCCATTTGGTCGAACTTCCTCGGCTGGAAAGGGCATTCAGAGAGACGCCAACCACCCCATCGCCGTCGCAATCGTAATGATTCGCACGCGGATGTGTCAACGACACGAGAGTGATACAGGATAAATTTGCGCGGTATACAGGGTTCACTGTAGGAGAAGAAAGTAGCCAGGAGCCACGGCGCTAAGCTTTACTCAAGCAGATTGCCGAGTGGCCCGAGGTCGAGATTCAGATCAGCAGGAGTAAGGCCGAAATGATCCGCGAGTTCGCGGATCTTTGCCTCAAGCGTCATGAGAGCCTTGCCCATCTCCTCGATTTGTTCCTCGGAAAGCGATCCACCTTCCATGCGGCGGATTGCCTGGCGCTCCAGCAGTTGTCGCAGCAGTTCAATCAGGCTAAGGACGAGCTTGGCCAGGCCTTGCTCGATCGTCTCTTGATTGCACTCGATTCTCGCCGGCGTGCCTGTGGCTGCGGCGCTCCCATTTACGGGTTCGACGTGGATGCCGGTCGGATTAGCCATCACTTTCCCTTGTAGCTGGAGGGCGAGAAGTTTGCAAGGAGTTCTCGTCTTGGTCTGGCGTGAGCGTAATGAACTCGGTGGGCGGCCAAGGGCCGGTGACGCGTGCC
>JAFAGX010000478.1 GCA_019237515.1 Acidobacteriaceae bacterium | reverse complement strand
CATCTTCGGCGGGAGTCTGCGCCGGAACAACCGTAACTTTGCAGCCTTCCCCGCGCAGCTTGCGCAGAATATTTTGCTTGATGCCGAAATCGTAAGCGACCACGTGGAATCGCGCCGGCTGATCTTTTACTCCGACGACCGCGACCGGCTCATGCGAGCGCTCGCCAACTTCCCAGACGTAAGGGCGGTTGGTGGTCACGACTTTTGCCAAGTCGGTGCCATCCATTTTCGGAATGGAGCGTGATTTGGCGATCAGCTTGTCGGCCTCAGTTTCTATGGTTGAGATTACGCCGCGCATCACGCCATGATCGCGTAAGTGCCGCACCAGAGCTCGAGTATCGATATCGGCGAGGACGGGAATCTTGAATTGTTCGAGATACTCTTCCGCAACTTGCTGCGAGCGCCAATTGGAGCTCACGCGCGAAAATTCGCGCACGATCAAGCCTTCGATATAAGGCCGGGTGGCTTCGTTATCGTCGGGATTGGTGCCGTAATTACCGATTTCAGGATTGGTGAGGACTACAATTTGGCCGCAGTAGGAAGGATCGGTGAAGATTTCCTGGTAGCCGGTGATGGAGGTATTAAAAACGACTTCGCCGTAACATTCGCCTTTGGCGCCGTACCCTTTGCCTCGGAAGACCCTACCGTCTTCCAGCGCAAGGATTGCTTGCATTCTGTCTCCAGGGAGTGGATTTTTTAAATTTTAGCAGGGATACGAAATTCGTAGAAGAAATTCCGCGATGTCGCTGTGGATTCCCTGTGGAGCGAAAGAGGAATATGACGAATATCGACGTAGATGCTTTGGCCCGCGAGTTGATGTCGGCCCACGAAGCAGGGCAGATCGTTGCCTCACCACCGTCGGCGCGTCCGGGGTTCGATCTGGACGCCGCCTATGCTGTCGAAAGCAAGTTGAAGCAGTGGCGCGAAGCCGCGGGACATAAATCCGTCGGGCGCAAAGTTGGCTATGGCAACAAAGCCATGTGGCGGATTCTCAAACTAGAAACTCTGGTTTGGGGACATATGTACGACGACACGGTCCATCAGAGCTCGGGAAATTCCGCCACGCTCAGCCTGCCGTGTGCGCGCTCGTTGAAGATCGAACCGGAAATTGTGTTTGGGCTGAAACTGCCGATTACGCAGGCCGGCTTGGACGCGGCGGCTGCACTTGCCGCGGTCGATTGGATGGCCATCGGATTCGAAATCATTGACTGCCCGTATTCGGAATGGAAATTCCAGCCCAGTGACTTCGTAGCTTCGTTCGGGTTGCATGCCGCGTTGGTAATTGGCGAGAGAGTGACGGTATCGGCAGAAATGATTTCGAAGCTGGTGGAAGAGCTCGTGAAATTCAAAGTCCGGATGTTCAAGAAAGGCGAATTCATAGAAGAGGGATCTGGAAAGAATGCCTTGCGCAGCCCCGCATTGTGTCTGGCTGAGCTCGGTGGCGCGATCGCAAAGCGCTTCCCCGAAGAACCCCTTAGCGCCGGAGAAATCGTAAGCACGGGTACGTTAACGGCAGGACATTTGACGGCTACAGGCGATCAGTGGAAAGTTGAAGTGAAAGGAATCGGTCTGCCCGGGTTGGCACTCGAGCTGGCTTAAGCACACGGAACTCCAGGCTTGACTGTTAGCGCAGGTCGTAATGAAGTTTCTTCATCGGATGTAGAAGCAGGTCTCTCGACTTCGCATTATCGTTCGCAAGCGAACGATGATGCTTCGCTCGGGATGACAAAAAAGGATGGTTTCACCGTACTCTTCCCATTTTGTCCATGGGCCAGTAACCGAACACGGCCTTGCCATAGATGTAGCTTTGATTGACCGGCCCAAAGTCGCGGCTGTCATTGGATAAGCTGCGGTGATCGCCGAGGACAAAATACGAATCGGGAGGCACGACCATTTCAGGATAGGAACGGAGATCCTCGTAAACTTGGGGAACGTAATCTTCGTCAAGCCGCTTGCCATTCACGTACACGCGGCCCTCATCGATTCGAATGTGATCGCCGGCCAGCCCGATCACCCGTTTGATAAAACTCTTCGAAGGATCGCGGGGATAACGGAAAACGACGATGTCGCCGCGCTGAATCGGCTCCAGGCGGTAAACCAGCTTATTGACGAAGATACGTTCCTGATCTTCAAGGGACGGCATCATGCTTGTGCCTTCCACTTTCACCGGCTGATAGAGAAAGATGATGATGAAGCACGAAATCGCGAGCGAAATGATGAGGTCGCGAAGCCACACCGAAAGTAGCATCGCGCGGGGCGCCCGGGTCGAAACGGAGGCCTGAACTATCAGATTAGTGGTTTGCCCGTCGGTCGGCTCCAGCATTGGTTTTAATTATACGGATGAACAATCGAAACGAATGTTGTATTTCTTTTTTGAGTCGTACCTGACTACGGCTGCCTGTGATCAGTTCAGGTACAATATCTCTCCAAGGTCGATCCTATGGTGAAACGTGGCATTGCGTTGCTGTTTCTTTTTCTGCTGACGTTGATCGTCTCCGCCCCCTGGGCCAGTTCGCAATCCGAGGGAGTGGTACCAGCTTATAACGCTGGTCCGCCCCCCAAAGGCACAAAGCTTCCTCCAATCATGGCCAAGGATCAGTTGTGGGGGGACAACGCAGAGAGCCCATTTCAGACGCATGCCTATGATTTAGCGGCAAAGATCCCGGTTGTGTTGCATCAGCAGCCTTGCTACTGCTACTGCGACCGCATGGGGCACAACAGCCTGCACAGCTGCTTTGAGAATGCGCACGGAGCTCGCTGCGACATATGCCTGAAAGAGCTGTATTATGCGTACGGGCAAAGCAAGCAGCGCAAGACAGCCACGCAAATTCGAAAAGGGATCATTGCAGGTGAGTGGCGGCAAGTGGATCTGCAGGCGGCTGCCACGATGAACTAGTGTCTGCTTCAGCCGACCTGGGTTGACGGGAATGCGATGTCCGCGTATAACCTGCTTTCATCATCCAATGGGCGGTTTCCACAGGTAAGGCGTTGCACTCCCGAGTGCGCTTTTGAGCCGGTCTCAAAATCGAGGAGTTGCAAATCGTCAGCGATAATTGATGTTTTCTTCTCAAACTACACAAACGTAAGCGCTTACATCTGCTACGGGAAGAGTTTCACTGATGCCACAGAAGAGCACAAGTAAGAAAGTTATGAATGAAGATCCACAATTTGCACAGGCTGTGCAAAACTACGAGGCGGCTCTGCGAGCCATGCAGGAACACAAATTCGATAAAGCCAAGGCACTTCTGCACAAAGTGCTGGCAGCCCCAAGCAAGGAACTGGGAGACCGGGCGCGCGTCCACCTGCAAGCCTGCGACAACCAGCTGGAACGCACCGCTACGCAATTTAAGACTCCCGAGGAACACTACGATTTTGCCGTATCGCTGATCAACCTGGGTGACTACGTGGGAGCGCGTGAGCACCTGGAAAAATTGGCGAAACAGGTGCCAAAGGCCGATTATGTCGCCTACGGATTGGCAGCTCTGGATTGCCTCACAGGACATGCTGAGGATTCGCTGCGCCACCTGGATGAAGCGATTCGCTTGAATCCCACGCTGCGGTTCCAGGCACGGAATGATTCGGATTTTCAAAACCTCAGCGAAGATCCGCGCTTCACGGAACTGCTATACCCGGACCCTGCAGCCGAAATGGCCGCCCCGCAGGGTTTTGATGAGGAGCGGTAGAAGGTAGCGGATGCAGGGTGAAAGCAGCGCGCCTCCCGGTAACCGTGTCCTGCGGGTTGTCGCCATTGGCGGAGGTACTGGCCTATCCACCCTGTTGCGGGGCTTGAAACAGTA
>JAFAGX010000425.1 GCA_019237515.1 Acidobacteriaceae bacterium | reverse complement strand
ATTTCGCGTCAAGCAGAACCTGAGTAAAAAATAGACCAGAGTAGCGGAATCCACGTGGGTCTCGCAAAACTACGGTTCAGAGTTCCTGGTTCTCGGTTCTCAGTTCTCAGTGCGTATTCCAACCACTCCCATCATGCGTCCTGTGAGGCCTTTTTCAGCGCGATAAGAAAACAGCAGGTCCGGACGGCAAGCGGTGCACAGTTCTGAAGCTATAATGTTCTTGGCCGATACTCCTGCATCCATTAATTGGCGGCGATTCGCTTCAACTAAATCCAGGAAGATCCTCGTAGGGAGTTCGCTATGGCCAGGGGCTCGAGCCGTAAGGAAGAGCAACGGATACTTCTCGCGGACGGAATCAGATTCCTTGACTTCGCGAAATAGATCCGCGGCGTAGGCAAACTGCGATTCGAATTGTTCGCGGACCTCGATCCCAACCTCATAACAGCAACTATGGATTCCTGGTCCAATCGCAGCTTTGATGTTTTCTGGCTTAGTGCCGAACAAACGCCGCATTTCGCCAACGCCTTTTTGGGCGATTCTCTTCAGCGTTCCTCGCCAGCCGGCATGGAACACACCAACCGCGCGTTGGGTGGTATCGACCAAGATCAGAGGCAGGCAATCGGCGGTCTGGATTGCTAGCAGAATTCGGGGCGTTGAGGTGATCAGACCATCGCCGGTCAGGTGGTGTTCTGGCACAGCATTGACGTGATGGATCAGATCGGAGTGAATTTGACGGAGGGTAATAAGCGGCGTTGCCGTGATTCCGAGTTGCCCCAGAAAGATTCTGCGGTTGCTCTCGACTGCTGGGCGCGAATCATCCTTAGTGAATCCCAGATTCAGCGCCTGTCCGCCATAGACTTTAGAAACTCCGCCGGTGCGGGCGGAGTATCCGTGCACGAGCCACGGGATTTTGCTTAGCTGCGAGCTTTTGAGTAGTGTTGCTTTCCTTGCAGCCATGACGTTCGGCGCCATGTAACTATCTTATCGTCCCGGTCGAGCAGGTTTTTCGCCTGTGACCTATAATGATCGCTTTCCGTTAAATATGTCGCATTCCGACCTTTCCCGGGAGAAGTTATGCGTTCGCTGATTCTTGGGTTTGTTATATGTGTGCTCTTTCCGTTTACATTCGCCCATGCCAGCCAAAATAAAACTGAAGAGCAGGCCAAGGCAACGGTTCAGCCAAAGAAGAGTCCTGAACAGACTGCAAAGCCTGCCGAACCGCCGCCACCTCCCACCGAAGAACAGAAGCCGAAAGAGATCTCTGGCGATAAGGACAAAGATAAAGAAGAACACTACGACATGGCTGAAGTGCCACCCGTGGTCACGCATCACCAAGTGATGGTTAACGGTAAATTGTTGAAATACACGGGGACCACCGGCCGACTTCCGATCAAACGCCCTGACGGGAAGATCGAAGCCGAAATGTTCTTTGTCGCTTACACGCTGGATGGGCAGGAGGTGGCCAAGCGCCCATTGACCTTCGCGTTCAACGGCGGTCCCGGTTCGGCGTCCATCTGGCTGCATATGGGCGCGCTCGGGCCGCGCAAAGTCGTACTCGATCCCAATGGCTTCATGCCGCCTTCGCCTTATCACATCGAAGACAACCCCTACACACCGCTCGACAAGACCGATCTTGTTTTAGTCGATGCAATTGGAACAGGGTTCAGTCGCGCCGCCGACCCGGAGTTGCGCAAGAAATTCTGGGGAGTCGATGGTGACATCGAGGCCTTCAGCGAATTTATCCGCATGTACATTACTCGCTACGAACGCTGGGCTTCGCCGCTGTATCTGTTTGGCGAAAGCTACGGGACCACGCGGTCTGCGGGAATTTCCGGCTATCTTTCGGATCGCGGAATATCTTTCAACGGCATTACCCTGCTTTCGATGGTGTTGAATTTCGAAACCCTTATCGATACGAAGACAAACGATCAAGCTTTCATTTTCCTGCTTCCGTCATTCACCATGATCGCCGGCTACCACCACAAACTGCCGGCTGACCTCGCAGCGGATATGAACAAGGCTCGACAAGAATCTGAACAGTTTGCGTCCGGTGAATACGCCCAAGCACTGGCGAAAGGAGACGCGCTCACACCTCAGGAACGCCAGAACATTATCGACAAGGTTTCTCGGTATACGGGTATCACCAAGGAAATTGTCGATCAGGCGAATTTGCGGATCAACGTTCGGGAGTTCACCCACTACCTGTTGATCGACCAGAAACTGCGCGTGGGACGTTTGGATGGCCGCTACACGGGGCCTGATCCGAACGGACTGATGGACACGGAGTTCTATGATCCGACCGGATCTGCGACACGCCCGCCATTCACCGCAGTCTTCAACAACTACGTTCGAAACGAACTCGGTTACAAAACCGACATGCCGTATTACGTCTTCGCACCGGAAGCAGGTTTTGGGAAATGGGACTGGGGATCGGGCATAAAAGGATTTCCGGATACCGCAACCGCGCTGCGCCAGGCCATGGTGAAGGACCAGTATCTGAAAGTTCTAGTGATGGAAGGCTACTACGATCTTGCTACGCCCTATTACGCGGCGAACTATACGATCGATCATCTCGACCTGCCCAGCAACTATCGCGGCAACGTTTCTTATGCCACGTATGACGCGGGGCACATGGTGTATCTGCCAACAAGCGGGCTGAAAAAGATGAAAGGTGATCTGGCCGACTTCATCGACAAGACAACCGCGCGACAGTAGAGGCGGCGCGCTGATAGCGAACTGGCTTCCCGGCATTGGAACCAAAGATCAGCCAATGATCATCGAAATGCGGACGTACAAGACGAAGTCCGGTAAACGGGAGGAGTTTCTTCAGATCTTTCGCTCAAAGTCGGTTCCTGCGCACGAAGAGATCGGCATGAAAATTCTTGGCCCCTTCCCTTCGATCGAGGACCCGGACACGTTTTTCTTTATGCGCGGTTTCCCTGATCTCCAGTCGCGTGAGCCGATGAAAGCCAAATTCTATGAAGGGGATTTGTGGAAGCGCGAACTGGAAAATCTGCTTATGCCAATGCTGGAGAAGTATGAAGTTGTGCTGGTGGACGACCCCGAAGGGCTGGTTCAGTGGTAATCAGAGCTCTGCGGCTAGTCGCCTTGGACTGCAGCAGAGGAAGAGCTTGCAGCGAGATCCAATGTCGTAATCGGTTTGACCAGCGGCGGCGTGGCTGGGAGCTTCGATAGCCGTACACGGTAAACGTGCCGCGCCAGGCCAAGCTTCTTCAGAATCCAAATACCGTACCAATTGATGTCGAACTCGTACCACACCAGGCCATGACGCGCGGAAACTGGATGCGCGTGATGATTGTTGTGCCAGCCCTCTCCGAAAGTGAGGAGTGAACCAACCCACCAATTGTTGGTGGACAGGTCACGCGTTTCAAACCGCCGCGATCCCCACGTGTGAGTGATGGAATTGACCATCCACGTGGCGTGCAGGCCGACTACGGTTCGCATGAACGTGCCCCACAAAAGAAATGGCAAGCCGCCGATGGCCAACAGAATTAAGCCGACGACAATACTGGAAATGTAGTGATACTTCGTGATCCAGACGTGAAATTTGTCTTTGGCAAGGTCGGGAACGTACTTCGCAAGAGTGGTGGTGTCATGGTGCATCGATTTGCCCATGAGAATCCAGCCCATATGCGCCCACCACTTGCCATCGATCGGCGAATGCGGATCGCCTTCATGATCCGAAAACTGGTGGTGAATGCGATGGGTTGCTACCCAGAAAATCGGACCGCCCTCTAGCGCAGTGGTTGCGCAAATCGTCAAAAAGTATTCCAGCCACTTTGGCGTTTTGTAACCACGATGAGTCAGCAGCCGGTGATAGCCCATGCCAATCCCAAGGCTGCCTGAAATCCACCAAAGAAAGCAGGCCACCGCGAAGGCCTTCCAAGTAAAAAAGAACAGCGCGGCGATGGCTCCAAGATGAAAGGCAAGCATGAAGCCGGTGGTTACCCAGTTGATTTCGTTCTCGGCGGCGGCTTTGCGATTTAGGGCTTCTAGTTCCATAGTCTTGCAGAGTTCCTGGATTGCTTTTACAGGCCTAAAGTTAACAGGAAGAGCGGGGCGCCTTTGTAATAGTTGTGTAATACAGATGGGTTTGCTAGTTACCAGAGTACAAGGGGGCAGTATTGCACGCCCGCCGTTTCCATACTCTAGGAGCTTGCCAGTGCGAGTACCTGCAACTCAGATGGGGTCGTTGTAAGCTGATTGCGGAGAGATAATTTTCATGAAAACCGGCATTATTGGATTGCCGCAAGTCGGCAAAACATCACTGTTTCGCATGCTCACCAAGGCCCCGTTATCGGAGCATGCTTATGCGAATCCGCGGGAAGCACACATCGGAGTTGCCAAAGTTCCTGACGAGCGGCTGGACAAATTGGCGGCCCTCTACAATCCCAAAAAATTGACCCATGCCTCGGTGGAATATGTCGATGTTGGCGCCATCGGGCAGGAAGCGCTCAAAGAGAGCGGTTATCTCGGACACCTGCGCAATGTGGATGCGCTGGCCCACGTGGTCCGCGCTTTCGAAGATCCTGCCATTCCGCACGTCGGTCCGATCGAACCGCTACGGGATATCAAGAACGTCGAATTTGACCTGATGGTCAGCGATCTCGGGCAGATCGAGAAGAGACTGGAGCGGGTAGAGAAAGATCTCAAGAAGATGCGCTCTGCCGACCTCGAAAAAGAATTTGATCTGCTGAAGCGCGCCAAGGCGCATCTGGAAACAGAGCGGCCGTTGCGCGAACTGGAGATGTCCGGGGAAGACAAAAAGCGCTTCCGCGGTTTCATGTTTCTTAGTGAGAAACCGATTCTGTACGTTCTGAACATCGGCGAAAGTACGGAACTCGGAAAAGCACTCGAGAGCGCAGCGAGTAAGTACAACGTTGAGGACGTTGCCTCGAAACCGAATGCAGCGTCCGCTGCAGTTTGCGGCAAGGTGGAAGCCGAACTTGCGGAAATGAGCGATGAGGACGCTGCGGAATTTCTTTCCAGCTATGGTCTAAAGGAAAGTGGGCTGGTGCGGCTGATTCGTACCACCTATCATCTTTTGGGCCTAATTTCCTTTTTCACCGCAGGTGAAGATGAGTGCCGGGCATGGACTATAGCAGTTCACACGCGGGCGGTCGAAGCTGCAGGAACCATCCATTCTGACCTGGAGAAGCATTTCATTCGTGCTGAAACTATCCGCTGGGACCAATTGTTGGATGCCGGATCAGAAGGCGAAGCTCGCGCCCGCGGAACCCTTCGACTCGAGGGCAAGGACTATATTGTGCAGGACGGAGACGTCATGCACATACGGCATAGCGGCTAGCCGTTCTCAATTCCGAGCTCTCGGCTTCATCAATAGAAGCCCCTCAGATGTGATTGCACTATCCGCCGAACGGGAAAACAACAGTTCTCAGTTCGCGGTTTTCAGTTCTCAGTGTTCAGACATCACAGCTCTCGGTGGGTGAACGCGTCAGCCTTATCCAATGGGACAGTCATATCGGGAACTCATCGCATGGCAGAAGGCGATGGATTTTGTGATGGATGTCTATGCCGCAACCGGGCTGTTTCCTCGTGACGAAGTTTATGCCCTAGCAAGTCAGTTGAGGCGGGCAGCCGTATCAATACCGACCAACATTGCCGAAGGTCAAGCGCGCTTCTCTTCTTCCGAATTCCATTATTTTCTGGGCCGAGCACGCGGAGGTTTGGTTGAAGTCGAAACTCAGCTGATCATTGCTCAGAACCTAAGATACGTCAGCCCTGAGCATGGCCAAAAGGTACTTGAGAAAGCCGCGGAACTTGGCCGGATTCTTAATGGACTCATAAGTTTCGATCAGACCCGCTGCTTAACCGAGAACTGTTATCATCCTCGCGCTGAATGAATCCCATTGCCCTCAGCCTCCTGCTCGGTTTGACCGCTGCTGTCGCTAATGTGTTTGGTGGCGCGATTATTGTTCAGAAGCATT
>JAFAGX010000269.1 GCA_019237515.1 Acidobacteriaceae bacterium | reverse complement strand
TCTTCAGGAAACTTGCGGAGCAATTCGGAGAAGGCTTCAACTCCGCCGGCGGATGCTCCCACCGCGACAATCGGGTAATCCTGTTTTTCCGTAGACGAGCCCTTGGGGTTCAGCGACTCGACCTTGTCACCTTTCTTATCGCCGGATGTTTTCATTTTGCTTCTGGATGCCATCACAGCACCCCCTGAGAAAGGAAAATGTCGTGCGATTTCAACCAATGATAACGCATAGTTCCGGCGTTTGGTCTGGAATGCTTAGCAGGGATTGCGGGGCCGGCTCCTGCGTCTAGAATTAAGGCGCAGCCATCCTCAACAGATGCTCCAGAACTGGTGCAATTCTCTTAGAAAGCGGATTAGGATGCTCCCCGGAAGGACTGACGAGGACCCCAGTACGGAACACGCGGTTCATCTGAAATACCTTGGAAGTGACCACGAGCCTTCTCTGCTCGTAATCGCGCCGCCTCGCACCGCGCAGCCAATTCCTGGGCACTGACGTAGGAACGATTCCAGATCAGCGGCGACGGCGGGAGGTTGGGCTGACCGGAAGCTGGCCGCGCATCGCGAGCTCGGAGCCATTCCTGGATTTCGGACGCAAGCGCGTAAATGGTGCCGCCCCGAAGATGACGATGCCGATGGACCGGCAATCCTTCTTCCTTTTCCCATCGCTGCACGGTGCGCACGCCCCGTTTCAAGAGAACCGCAATCTCTTTCCAGGACTCCAGAACTTCTTTGGCTCCGGTTGCGGAAGGACCAAGCTGCCCGTGACTATTCCTAGGGATGTCCCGGGCATCGGCAAGCTCGAGGGACTTTCCACTCTTCAATACAAGCTGATGTGACGATTCTAAACAGGCACCCGCCACAGCAAGCTGCTCGCGTGAGGACTGAAGCAGTTGCCTCGAAGTCGCCTGGCTACGAAATTGGTTGGCTGGGAGCACGGCTGCAACTCAACGTTTATGATGATCTAAACGCATTATCGCAGGTTTCGAACGTCCAAAATACATAATTTGTCGCGCGATGATTTTTGACGTGACGCCTACTGAGGCTTGAGTTCAGCGGCCGAGCTTTGCAGTACATTCGGCATATAGTCGTTTAGCTTTAATCCAGCGTGCTCCGAAGTGGGCATCGATTCTTAAGTTCCGCGTTTCCAGTGTTTACCACCAGAACCTGACACACGCCACGCCGGCGCCGACCTGACTAAGCGACTTTTTTCTTGTGCGTTGAAGTTTGCGCTTCTCCACTGAGGTTTTCGTTCACCACTCTTCCCACCTCAAACATGCTGATCTTGGCTTTACCAAACACCTGCTTCAGCTTGTCATCAGCCAGGATTTCGCGCCGGTTCTCCGGGTTCTGAAGATCGTGTTCCTTCACGTAATCCCATAACCGTTTCACCGCCTCCGCCCGGGTGGTCTGACCCGACGTACCGATGACTTCAGCAAGTTTCGCCGACGGTTTCAGTTTTTGATTGAGCGCGTTGTTTGCCATCTTTGTGCTCCCGATGAATTCCTGTCGTAAGCAATGATGAGGGATTCGCCGCTACGGGTGGTTTGTATTCCAAAGATTTCCAGAAGCAGCGTTGAATTGTCAGGACGATGTAGGGCTCACTAAGGGCAATGCTGTAGAGGTCGACTTATTTCTTCTGCCAGTGCTGCCCAGCATCCTCGGTTGTCCAAGTCTCTAGAGTAGAGGTGCTGATACTGCCGTGCCGCGGATCAAGAAATTCTACGCCGATGACGTCCGCATCCAGAACCTGGCCATTAACGACGGGTCGCACCTGAATCCAACGGTGGCCGGCGTCAAAGGAGTGATACAGGGCCCCATTCGAGCCGCCCACCCAAATGTCGAAGCCGTTTGCGGCTAGCGCGCGTAATCGGCTTTGCGGAGCCACCGTCACACTTTCCCAACTGATGCCGCCATCCAACGATCGCTGCAGCGTTCCGTCTGAGGTGAGCGTCCAACGCGGAAGCAGTCGCGCTCTGCTCGTGGACGCGAGATCTCCTGCTGCGGGGGCGGCTGGTGATGCTTTGGCAGCCGCCGCCATATTTGCGGTTGCGATTGTCGATTCCGCCTCTTTGGCTCGTCCTGGCACTATCTCGTTAGTTGGTGACGCAGGTGCTGCTGGGGCGGTTCGGGCTTCCAAGGCATCGGCGCTCTGCAACTGTGAGTTCGGCTCCGCCCGGCTACCTGCAACATCAGCTGTTTGGGCCCGCGGAATTGAATTCCCGCCGCTGCCCGCCACTGCTTTCTTCTGGTGACCAGGTGCAGGGACCCGCTCAGACTTCATCGCTTCCATGGCATTCTGATTGCCGCCCTGTTGCATTGCAAGAGTCGGAGCGGCCTCGGCCACCTTACGATCCAGGGTCGCGACCTGTACAGATCGATCCTCAGTGAGCTCGGCCGATCTCGATCGGGTCTGATAATGCAAGCTTACAGCCGTGCCGACGACCACCACACACGCCGCCGCTCCAACCCAGCGAAGCACCGGCCAGGAAAGCAAGCGATTACCTCCTCGCGTGATCGATACCGCGCCGATCTGTTCTGGTATTGAGAGCGACAGGATGTCGCGGCAATCCCGGCATTGGGCAAGATGATTGAGAACGCTAGCCTGTTCCCCCGTCGCGAGTGAGTCTTCGAGAAAGGCCGCGATGATCTCTGGATGTGGATGGTTCTGAGGATCAGCAATCTTGCCCAGCCTTTGCAGCGCGATTTTTGGTATTTGCGGCATTCTTAGGTTTTTCTTCGGCTCCGCCCTGCAGTCACACCGATTCTTCCGGTTACCCTGGGCCTTTTCCGGCACCAGCTTCCGCCTTCTTATCTGAGAACGGCGGATGTGCAGTTTCTTGCACGAGGCTACTGCGGACATTAAGACCTAAGTCACGAACGTCGATCTCTAAAGCTTCCTGCGCCTGGCGCCGGCTCATGCCTCTTTTCTGTAATCCCGCCAAGATGCGCTTGCGCAGAGATTTAGCTATTTTGTCCAGCTTGCGGCTGATGGTCGATTCGTGTACTCGTAGGACGCGAGCGATTTCGGCCAGGGTGCGGGAGTCCAGATAGTAAGAAGCTAAAACGTAACGGTCCTCGGCCGCCAACTCCGCCAAAGCATCGTCAGTGGCTGCCTCGATTCGGTGATCTGGATGCCGTTGCGGTTCGGCGCGCATTGCGGCATCGGCAAACTGGGTTCCTTGTTCGCTCTCCTCATCAAGGCTGACTAGACGGCGCTGTTTTCGATAGCGGTTCACAAACTCCTGGGCTAGAACCGTACGCAGCCATCCTTCAAGTGAACCGCGTCCGGTGTACGACGCCAACTTCGAAACACGTCGCCCGTCGCGCAATGTCGTTCCATACAGATCGGCGTAGAGGGAATCGGCTAACTCGCGGGCGGCGGAATTCTCTTTTGCGATGTAAGTGGCAATGTCGTACAACTTTTCACGGTAGCGGGTTAAGAAAACTTCCCAGGCACGTTCGTGACCGGCCGCGCAGCCCCTCGCCAGCGCCAACTCTTCAAGGCGCAAGGAAGCCACGAATTCGTGGAGCTGCGTTCGCGAAGCGTTCTCCGGCAGATATTTCTTCGCGATCTCCTCAACAATTCCCGCGAAAACTTCCAGGGTCAGGCCGAACTCTGCTGCCCGGCTGTTTCGATAAAGTTCCTGAGCAGATTGCAAAGCACTATGTGCCGCATCGGATTGGACATCGGGCCCAGGCATAAAGGTAGCTTTCTGTTCGATGCTATCAATATTCTTAGACGCAAGCGGGCGGATTTCTGGCGGATGGTATCAGCACAAGCAAGAAGCCGTGAGTGGCAACTGCTGATCGAAAGCGGACGCAAACAGGATTACGGGTTCCATTTTCGCAGCGTTTTCCAGGCCTGGACCAGCTGTTGAATCGCGCGCGCCGGCGGAAACGTGCCCCGATTGATGATGGCGCACTCGCGATGTGCGCTCTGGTAGAAATCGCGAACTGCCGGTTCGCTCAGAAGCGACAGGTTACGCGCAAGCTCTTTGAGATCGTCCCGACTCAGAACCTCTTCGGGCTTGCCGAGCTCCGGCCTTCGTGCCATCGCGACGGCAATCTTATCATATTCTCTTTTTGTTCGCCTGCAGTCGATCTCTTTCAAGCCCGGGCAGGTGCATGCCTGTTAACGAAGGCGGGTTAATCTCGCGATTCTCGCGGAAAATCACTGAAACGATTATTTCCCGGCGCGAATGAAACCGCCAGTAGTGGCGTTGACCACGCACAGTCCCTGGCGATCAGCTTGGCTCTTGCCGTAAATGAGCGACCACAACAACTGATGTGTCTTCGGATCCCAATCCAAAAGGTAAACGACTGGCTGCTTTGCATCCTTCTTAATCATTGCGCTCCCGCCGTGTTCCAGGCTGGCATCGAAAGCCTTGTCTGAGTCAGTCTGAAAATAGGAAGGAAGAAATAACATTGCCGGCACGTTTGGCGGATATGCGCTCTCAGCAGTCGAGGTAAACCCCAAGGTTGGCGATGAAGGCAATCGGCTGCCAGAGCAGATGAAGCTTTCCATGGTTCCGCGGCTCTGGGAGGCAAAAATCGCGCGCCAAACTGTTGCCTTTCCACCTTGTCCAGTGGCTTCACTCGTGAGTTCCGACTCCATGTGGAAGGGCATGGCATCTGGCGTCCAACGCTGCGCCAGACCTACCATGCTCGTAAAGCACTGCTTCGCAGTGTACAGAGTCGGCTCTTTTTGGACGGCCTGACTGGCGGTGGCTGCCGGCTGAGCTGGTGGTGGGTTAGAACCGCATCCGAGCAGAAATATTATTGTGCCTGTAAGAATGCAGATGAAGACTCTGGTTCGCATATTCACCTCGACTTCAAAACCGTGGCGAACTTCTCCGGACAGAACGGAGAGAGGAGGGCGCTTTTAAAAGCGCCCTAATTTGACACCAAAACTGCCTAAAATTCAAACCGCAGACCCAGTTCCGTGTGCAGCGACGGAATTGCCGCCGCCCTCGCCCGAATGGCGCTGTAGCCAAGCGAATCCCTGCTCAAAACAGAGCAAAGCCTTTATGACACGATCTGCAGGAAATTTCTGTGACAGATCACACGTGCGGGAGTGACAAGAAGCGGCTGAAGTCTTCTTGGGTTGAGGAATGGGCTCCGGCGCTGATCAGGTGTGGCGCGGAGACAACACGAGTAACTGTCTAAGTTTGCGCGACGCAGGTCACTATCGTCAGAATGGCCTATTCTTCGTCCAAATACTCCTCGGGAACGTCGTCTTCCGGAACCTCATGCGTGTGCACTTCTCTCTGATCAGCGTTGTCAGCTTCTTCTACGCCGGCTACAGCCCCAGCCTCAAAAACGTTTCCCTCTTCCGCCAGTTCATCGACG
>JAFAGX010000433.1 GCA_019237515.1 Acidobacteriaceae bacterium | reverse complement strand
TTTCATCAAAACAAGGATGAGTTGATCGCAGCCATGAACCGCGAGCTGGATAAGATTCCGGGTGTGGTCTGGGGTTTCTCGCAACCGATCGAGGACAACATGGAAGAGGCGGTCAGCGGCGTCAAGGGGCAGCTAGCGACGAAGATTTACGGCGATGATCTGCGTGTGCTGGAGGAGAAGGCGGACCAGGCGGTTGCAGTGATGCGTACGGTAAAAGGCATCGCGGATCTAGGAGTGTTCCGGGTGCTGGGCCAGCCCAATCTGAACTTGACCGTGGACCGAACCGCTGCGGCTCGCTACCAAATCAATGTCGCCGATGTGCAGGATGCAATTCAAACCGCTGTGGGCGGCAATGCGCTGACCCAGGTTCTGAAGGCCGAAGCCCGCTACGACCTTGTGCTCCGCTATCTCCCGCAATATCGCGACACGAAGGAGGCTATCGAACGGATTCGCCTCTTGTCGCCAACCGGCGAGCGCGTATCGCTGGCGCAATTGTGCAAGGTTGATACCAAAGACGGAGGATCTGAGATCTACCGGGAAGGCAATCGGCGCTACGTCGCGATCAAGTACAGCGTACGGGGACGCGATCTAGGCAGCACCGTAGAGGAAGCCATGAAGAAGGTAAACGAGCAGGTTAAGCTTCCACTCGGCTATCGCATCGATTGGGAGGGCGAATACGAGAGCCAAAAGCGAGCGGATGCGCGTCTGTTGATCGTTCTGCCCATCACGATCCTGCTGATCTTCATCATCCTGTACACCATGTTCAAGTCGTTCAAGTGGGCCGCACTGATCCTCGCCAACGTGGCTATGGCCCGCATTGGCGGGTTACTCGCTCTCCTGATTACCGGCACCAACTTCAGCGTTTCCTCGGGCGTGGGCTTCCTCGCCTTGTTTGGAGTTTCGGTGCAGACCGGAGTCATCATGCTCGAGTACATCAATCAGCTTCGTGCGCGACGCTATGCCATTGAAGATGCCGCCGTCGAGGGCGCCGTGCTCAGGCTCCGCCCCATCATGATGACCATGTTAGTCGCGACCCTGGGTTTGCTGCCTGCCGCTCTTTCCCATGCGATTGGCTCGGATTCGCAACGTCCGTTTGCGATTGTAATTGTGGGTGGCCTGATCGCCGATCTGGTGATGAGTATCTTCCTTTTGCCGACGCTTTATGTTTGGGTGGCCGGTGATCGTGATGTGCTCCCGTCCGCCGAGGGCATGTTCGAGGAAGGCGAACATGTTGACTAGGCCTTCAGAGTCGAGATTTCGCTGTTATTTTTTAAGTAAGAAATTGCAGGAGTAATAAGCCGCAATGTTCGCGAGCCTGCAGGCGCAAGAGATGGCCGGGGAAATGGATTGAGGAAGTTGGAGAACTGTACCGACGAGATGAAAGTTTGAAAAGCCGGAGAGGCAACGGCGACGATACGCGTTAGCGGAGCACCAACTCCTAAGGGAACAGACACTAAGAGTCCCGAGGTGATGTTGATCTCGTTCGTCTCGGCCAGTAGCTCGCGTTTAGACCCTCACTCGACCTGCTCTCGTCGCTTCCTTGCGGGTTGCAACGCGCGATCTTCGTTCGGGCTCCGGGCTCACCGCCAACCGGATAAACCAGTTCAACGCCTCGGGACTCTATCTTGCCTTCGTGCGTTCGCTCCTGTTCTCCTCGACCAGCGCTTAGCTATAGACCCTTGCTGACCCTCTCTGGTCTCTCTCGAGTCCAGCGTGATCTCGCTTGAGCCCCGGACGCTGCACCAATCGGCAAAACTTAAGAACGTGCCGAAGAACGAGTATGGTTTTACGCTCTTTAAATTTTTCGTCAATCAAAACCGCACGTTTGTATCTATTGCAAAATCAATCGAGTGCAGCTGGTTCACAGCCTACTGCCGCTTTTTGGTGCAGTTGTCTCGTGAAGATCTGCGAGATGGCCGCTGAATTCGCGGATTTTCGCAGATTCCGGAAATCGAACATTGACTTTGTCGGCTCACGCACGCACTTCTCGCCGTGTGGAAATCTCGTCACAAAACCGAAATGATGCGGGTAGGGAGGCATTCGGTCTGGGGCTTGTTACTACTTTTGCGGATTTTTTTCGCTCTTAGCGGTTAGAGCTTTTCCTTCGGCACCCGCTTACGCGTCGAGCTTTTTAATCAACAATTGATTCACAACCTGTGGATTCGCCTGCCCTTTGGAGGCCTTCATTACTTGTCCAATGAAAAATCCGATCACCGTTTTCTTCCCAGCCCGATATTGCTCGACCTGCTTCGGATTTGCGCCGATCAATTCATCGATGATCTTTTCGAGAGCTGACGTATCACTCGACTGCACTGGTCGCCCTTCTTCTTCGTACACCACCGGAAAGTCCTTGCCTCTCTCGAAGCTCAGATCGTAAAGGTCCTTCAGCATCTTGCTCGAGATTGCACCCGACTCGACCAGATCGGCGGACGCGGCCACGCCCCGCATCGAGATGGGCGACTGCCCGATGTCCAGGTTCTTCGCTTTCAGGCGCCCCATCAATTCCCCTTGCACCAGGTTCGCCACGCGCTTCGGATTTTTCGCCGCTTTCGCCGCCGCTTCGAATTGATCTGCCAGCTCCTTCGAAAACGTCAGTACCGTGGCGTCATACTCGGTAATACCGTAATCGCTCACCAGGCGAGCGCGCCGCGCCTCCGGCAGCTCCGGCAGCTGCTTCGCGATCTCCGCTTTCCACT
>JAFAGX010000628.1 GCA_019237515.1 Acidobacteriaceae bacterium | reverse complement strand
GAAATCAGCACTCGCACCCGGTGCGAAGCTGTGGAGAAACTTTTCAGTATAAACGACTACCACAGAAGCGGAAATTGCGCTGTGATCAATCGGTGAACACGACGGATTGCACGCAGGAAATGTCAAAGCGTTTGCGGCAGCGCATATTTTTGCAGGCCGTCAGGTCGTCCTTACGCAGCATGTAGGAGCGCGCTTTTGCGAAGCGGGCGCGGTCCCGTTCGTCCGCCCGCCCGGGCAGGTTCTTCTTTTTAGTTCGCACCAGCCAGGTGATCTCGTACTCGGCCGATTGCTGGCAATGGGGACAGTTCAGGGTTGCTGTTTTTTTCTCTTGTCTCTCGTCAAAAAAATCGCGTTCATCCATAGAGCGCCATTCATTGTCGGTCGTAGACCGTTCTCAATAAAAACCCTCATTCGATTATTGCACGAGCAGGTCGCTCCTATGGCAACATGAGGCAATGGCGAAGAGAAAGAAAAAAGCTAAGCGGTTCCGGGCGGTGGAAGCGGTGAAGGCGCTAGCTCGCGATCGGATCGGAACGCCACCACCGCAAAAAATTGCCCAAAGTAAAAAGCAGAAAAAAGAGAAGCACAAAACAACACTGGGTGGACTGCTGCTGGAGGAGCAATGATGGCTATAGGCAGCCCTGGGTTCCGTCTTTACCGCCCTTCACCGGAGCCGTGCCCACCAGGACAGCATCGTCCGAATGACCCGGATCGCTATGGTGCGTTGCCGTCACGTTCCCACTTCCGCAACCATCTGCTCTTGTATAAGTAATCAGCCCTGTCTGCGTAAGCGTAGCGAAGTTCTCAATGTCAAGACTCCAAACGACCTCTTTAGTTATGTCCTTGCTAACGGGTGGATGAATGTAGGTCCCAATCGCCGTGAACTGGCCGGTAGCTCCGAAGCCTTCAAAGACAAACCCCCCGGACGGCTGCAACGTGATGCTGACCAACTTCTGGTTGCTTCCGCAACTGGGCAGTATAACGGCACAGAAAACGGTTCCCAGCAGGCAGGCGACCCTCAACCACTTCCGACTCATTACTTCTCCTTCGCGGAGGAAACTTTAGTTCCGGTGGAACGGGGGAAGCGTCAATTTATGCGAACAGGCCCGAAAAATCAAGATCACCATGGGGTGCCCCATGTCTCGCCGCTTTTGCGAGACATGGGCACATGGTCATCGGTCACAGATGGATACTCTAATTCAGCTTCATTATGTCGCTTATGCCCGCCAATCTCAGGCGGTATTACGGTTCTGGCGATCTACACTTCGTGACCGCGAGTTGCTATCAACGCCAGCCCCGTCTGTCCGCGCCTCAGAGCCGTAACCTGTTCTTGAAAGTACTAGAGTTAATGCGGCGTCGATACCGCTTTGTCGTTGTAGGTTACGTGGTTATGCCCGAGCATTTCCATCTGCTGGTAAGTGAGCCCCGCCGCGGTACATTGTCGACGGTCATGCAAGCTCTCAAATTGGGATTCGTTCGGCGCCTGCTGACACCCGGACAAGCAATCAGTCCCATGTCTCGCAAAACCGGCGAGACATGGGGCACCCCCGAAGGCACCCTGCAGCAAAATCTCGGAAGAATCTGGCAAACACGTTTCTACGACTTTAATGTTTGGACCGAGGCGAAGCGGATTGAAAAGTTGCGCTACATACACCGGAATCCGGTCAAACGAGGACTTGTCACCTCTCCCGAGGAATGGCGATGGAGCAGCTTTCGGTTCTACATGTTCGGAGAACACGGGCCTGTGCGCATAAACGATACAGGCATTCTGGAAATGAGATATCAGCGCCAGCCAAGTTAAGTGTCCCAATCCCATGTCTCGCAAAACCGGCGAGACATGGGGCACCCCCCTTCATGCACCCTTTTTAGGCTCGAACCGCATTGGCTACGAACTTTGCAAATTCTTTGACATCTTCATTCGTTGTATCAAACGAGCACATCCAGCGTACTAACGATTGCTCCTCATTCCAGACGTAAAAGAAGTAACGTTCCTGGATTTTGCTGATCGCGTGCTGGGGAATCTTAGCGAAAACGCCATTCGCCTCTACCGGATGAACGATCTTGATTTGCGGGATTCTTGCAAGTTCGCCCCTGAGCAAAGCTGCCATGCTATTTGAACGCTCCGCATTCGCTTTCCAAAGATCATCCGTGAGCAACGCCTCGAACTGAGCTGAGATGAAGCGCATCTTGGAAGCCAGCTGCATGCCCTGCTTGCGCACGTAAAGGAAATCCGTGGTGAATTTCTTCTCGAAGAAGACGACAGCCTCCGCCCCCATGGCGCCATTCTTCGTTCCGCCAAAAGACAAGACATCTACGCCGAGGTCGCGTGTTGCGGCACGCAATGTCAGGCCTAAACTTACTGCGGCATTCGCGATGCGGGCGCCATCCATGTGCAAAAACATGTTGCGCTCATGCGCGAAAGTGGCAAGCTCGCGAATTTCGTTCGGCTTATAAACCGTTCCGACTTCTGTAGCCTGCGTTATGGAAATCACTCGAGGCTGCACGTGATGCTGATCTCCGATACCGTGGCAGGCATGGCTCACCGACTCTACGGTCAGCTTGCCGTCTGGCGCGGAAATCGGGATCAGTTTGCAGCCCGTAAAGGCTTCCGGAGCACCGCATTCGTCGGTATAGATATGGGCGCCCTCCGCGCAGATCACAGCATGGTAACTCTCAGTTAAAGCCTTCAGACCGAGGCAGTTTGCGGCGGTACCATTGAAGGCGATGAAAACTTCTATGTCATCGCCAAAATGCTTTCGAAACTTGGATACCGCCGCTTCGGTGAAGCGATCATCGCCATAACCGACAACGTGGCCCTCATTGGCAGCCGCTATGGCCTGCAAAATCCGGGGATGGATGCCCGCGTTATTATCACTGGCAAAACTGCGAATTGGATTCATTGCACCAACAATTTAGCAGAGTTTCGGCAGATAACTTTCAATCCGCTTTTCAGTCTAAGAAGGACGGAGAATCGCGACAGATCATAGACCTGGTCGATTGTTCGAGTGGATAATGGGAGCGCAACGTGAGTAGTGCAATCGCGGCTTACAGACAATGATTATTAAGATGTCTAAATCGGACGTCGGTTCGGGATTTCTGGTTGGCCTCAGCTTCAGCTTGTTGCTGGCTGGGACCGCTTGTAATCAGGGCGCCGCCAGAGACGCTCAGGCAGCTCAAGGGCCGCCGAGCATTCCCGTCAAAATCGAGGTGGCACGCTCCGTCCCGGTAAACGACAGCACGGAATACGTTGCTACGCTTAAATCGCGTGATTCCGCCATCATCATGCCCCAGGTGGAGGGCCAGATCACAGATATTCGGGTTCACTCCGGAGACCACGTTTCCCGTGGTACTGCTCTGATGGAAATCGACCCAACAAAGCAGGAAGCCACCGTAAACAGCCAGGAACACAATCGGGCTGCACAGGAAGCGAACCTGAAATGGGCGCAGCAGCAATATGAGCGAAGCAACGCCCTGGCCGCGGCAGGCGTGGTCTCCAAACAAGACCTCGACCAGGCCAAAGCGACGCTCGACAATGCTCAGGCGCAACTGCGTGCACTCGATGCTCAGGTCCAGGAACAGAAGGTTCAGCTTCATTACTACCGGGTCGCCGCACCAACTACCGGCATCGTTGGAGATATTCCTGTGCGTGTCGGAGATCGGGTGACCACCAGCACCGTTCTCACCACCGTGGATCAGCCTGGGACGTTGGAGGCGTATGTTTACGTTCCCGTCGAACGGTCGTCACAGCTCAAGATGAATATGGCGGTGGACATCGTAAACGCTGAAGGCAAGGTTCTCGCCAACAGCCGTATCAGTTTCATTTCCCCTCAGGTTGACAACACGACGCAAACTGTCCTAATCAAGGCACGAATTGCGAACAATGAAGATAAGTTGCGCAACCTGCAGTTCATACGAGCCCGGGTTATCTGGGGAATGCATCAAGGGCCGGTGGTCCCGGTGCTTGCGGTCTCGCGTCTCGGCGGACTTTACTTTGTCTTTGTGGCGGAGGATCAGAATGGGCGGTTGGTGGCACACCAGAAACCGCTGCACGTTGGGGAGATGGTCGGCAATGACTATGTGGTTCTCGATGGGATCAAGCCCGGCGACAAGGTGATTGTTTCTGGAACCCAGTATCTCGTGGATGGCGCGCCGGTTGCCCCCGAGAGCTAAGCCCAGTTTGGAGTTTTGAATGTGGAATCGTGGATGTCCTGATCAGTCCTAATTCAACGTTGAAAATTCGACACTCGAAATCGTCTTCATGTTTGCTGACTTCTTCATAAATCGTCCGGTTTTTGCTACAGTTTGCGCGCTGCTGATTATCCTCGCTGGCGCGGTTGCAATTCCTACCCTGCCCATTGCGCAATTCCCCAACCTCGCTCCGCCGCAGGTTTCGGTTACAAGTTCATACATCGGGGCGAGTGCGCAAACAGTCGAATCGGCGGTGACGATTCCGCTTGAGCAGCAGATCAATGGCGCGCAGGGAATGAAGTACATCACCTCCACCAGCGGAAACGACGGCACGAGTTCAATCACCGCGACTTTCGATCTGGATCGCGATCCTGATCTCGCCGCAGTCGATATTCAAAACCGTGTCAACACAGCCCAGGGGCGCTTGCCCGCTGCGGTCAAAGCCACTGGTGTGACTGTCGCAAAATCATCGCAGAACTTCGTCTTCGGTGCGGCGGTCTATGCGCCCGATGGCCGGTATAGTCCACTATTCATGAGCAATTATCTCGACGTGTACGTTCGCGACACACTAAAGCGTGTGCCGGGCGTGGCGGACGTATTCGTGTTTGGAGAACGGAAGTATTCCATGCGGCTCTGGCTCGATCCCGTTCGCATGGCGAGCCGGGGGCTGACCGCAACCGACGTCGTTAACGCCCTCCAGGAACAGAATGTTGAAGTCGCGGCCGGTCAAGTCGGGCAGCCACCAGTCAGGGTTGGCCAGCAATTCCAAATCAGCGTGAGAGCCATCGGGCGGCTCAGCGAACCGGCCGAATTCGAAAACATCATCCTGAAAACTAATGCTGACGGAACGCTGGTGCGCTTGCGGGATGTCGGCCGGGCCGAATTAGGAGCCGAGGATTACGGCACCGACCTGATCTATAACGGCCACGACTCGGTAGGTGTGGCAGTCACCCAGCTTTCGACCGCGAATGCAATTGATGTGGACAGGAGAGCACTCGCGGAACTGGACCGGCTTTCGAAACGCTTTCCGCCAGGAATGATCTACGAAAACGCGTTCGACACAACCGATGCGGTCAGCGAATCGATTAAAGATGTGCTCAGCACGTTGATTGAAGCGATTGTGCTCGTTATTTTAGTGATCTTCCTCTTTTTAGAGGATTGGCGCAGCACGATTATTCCGTCGGTCACGATCCCGGTGTCTCTGGTAGGCACCTTTGCATTCGTGAAGCTGCTGAATTTTTCGATCAATACTCTCACTTTGTTTGGAATCACGCTGGCGACCGGTTTGGTCGTGGACGACGCCATAGTCGTCATCGAAAATATCGAACGACACATTCAGGAAGGCGAGCACAGCCCACGGAAAGCCACATCTGCCGCGATGGGGGAAGTAACCGGAGCAGTGATCGCGACCTCACTCGTGTTGGTCGCCGTGTTCGTGCCTGTCGCGTTTTTTCCTGGTACCACCGGTATTTTGTTCCGGCAATTTGCGCTTACAATTGCGTTTTCCATTTCCATTTCCGCCTTCAACGCTCTGACACTGACTCCGGCCCTTTCCGCGTTACTCCTTGGCCGCGGACATGGGGAGAAGATTTGGTTATTCCGAGAGGTGGACAAGGTTGTCGCTGCCGTCACCAACGGTTACCGCAAAGCTTTGGGGCTATTTTTGCGTTTGAGGTGGGTTGCAGTGGTTTTGTTTCTTGCAGGACTAGGGTTGACTTACTTCGTCTTCCAGCGCGTACCCAAGGCCTTTGTGCCTGATGAAGATCAAGGATGGTTGATTGTTGCAGTCCAGGGGCCGCCAGCGGCCTCAACGCAATACACAAGAAGCATTGTGGAGCAAGTTGCCCGGATCATGCAGAACGACCCGGATATGGAGAGTGTTTTCGCGATCGCTGGATCCGGAGTCTCCGGCGCTGCGGCCAACCAGGGTGTGGTTTATGCCGGTCTGAAGGATTACGCAAAGCGCAAAGGCCCCCAGCATTCGGCTGACGCGGTTGTAAATCGCCTGCGCGGCCAATTGTTTGCGATTTCCGGCGCCATCGTGCTTCCGTTCTTACCTCCGGCCGTCCAGGGGCTTGGATCACTCGGCGGATTCCAGTTTGAAGTGCAGGACCAGGGTGCGCACACGCTTCAGGAATTGGCCCAGGTCGTACAGGATATGGTCCGGCAAGGATCTTCTCAGAAGGAACTAGCCGGGCTGTTCAGTACCTACACGGCTAACGATCCACAATTCGTCGTCACGATCGACCGCGAGAAATCCAAGAGCCTGCACGTTCCTCTGCAACAAGTGACGGACGCGCTGGGCGTCTACATGGGCTCCGCATATGTCAATGATTTCAACTTCAACAATCGCTCTTATCGGGTTTACGTTCAGGCGGACCAGCAATTTCGTACCGCGCCAAAAGACATCCAGCAGTATTATGTGCGCTCCGATGCGGGAGGGATGATTCCATTGGAGAATCTGGTCACGATTTCGCAAAGCGCGGCTCCGCAAGTCATCAACCATTACAATCTCTTCCGTTCCGCGGAGATCGACGGATCTGCAGGGCAGGGCGCGAGTTCCGGCCAGGCAATTGGCTCAATGGACAACCTGAGCAAGAAACTCATGCCACAGGGATTCACCTATGAGTGGACGGGCATTTCGCTCGAAGAACTGGCGTCCGGACGCACGACGCTGATGTTGTTCGCACTCGGAGTGTTGGTGGTTTACCTGACCCTTTCCGCGCAGTATGAAAGCTTTGTGCTTCCGTTCATCGTGCTGCTGGCCGTCCCGATGGCGATGCTTGGGGCGTTGCTGGCACAGTCCCTGCGTGGACTGCAAAACGATGTCTACTGTCAGATAGGATTAGTGATGCTCGTCGGTCTGGCTAGCAAGAACGCGATTCTGATTGTTGAGTTTGCCGAGCAGTTGCGCGAACGAGGCATGCCGCTGGTGGAGGCCACTATCGAGGCGGCGCGCATTCGTCTGCGCCCGATTCTCATGACCTCCTTCGCATTCATTTTGGGCGTTGTCCCCCTCATGCTCGCACACGGCGCAGGCCAGGAAGGGCGTCACTCGGTGGGTACGACGGTCTTCGGTGGCATGATTATGTCCACCCTGCTGAACCTGTTTTTCATCCCCGTGCTTTACTTGATCATCGAAGGCTGGCGGGAGTCACGCGGCGTACATGTCGGCCGGGTGGTTGGAGAAGAACCTTCACAGGCATGAAATTTCTTATGCGCACGATTACATACACTCTTGCATTTACCTTCTTTTTTGCCGTTTGGGGTTCGTTGGCACAGAATGATTCCGCCGTTTCTGAGCAACCCAAAAATCGTACTTGGCGCTTCGCCGTCGCCGGTGATTCGCGTAACTGCGGCGATCTCATCATGCCCGCTATCGCCCGATCTGCCGCCAGCAACAACGCCAGATTCTACTGGCATCTGGGAGATTTACGCGCAATTTACGACTTTGATGAAGACATGTTGCAGGCTGCGAAGCTCAGAGCCCAGCATCTCTCGATCAGCACCTATGAAAGTTCTGCCTGGGATGACTTCAGCAAAAACCAAGTTGGTCCTTTCGGCGAAATCCCGTTCTTTCTCGGTATTGGTAATCACGAAACGGTTTCAGGTTTGAAAACGCGAGAACAGTTCCTGGTTTATTTTGCTGACTTGCTCGACCGTAAGGAGTTGCGCGAGCAGCGCGTAAAAGATGACACTCCTGGCGTCATGAGAGGGCCGTTGCGGGCTTATTTCCACTGGGTGGCCGATGGCATTGATTTCATTTACCTCGACAATGCCACCGCGGATCAATTTGACGACGCTCAGATGAAGTGGTTCGAAGATCGTTTGGCTAATGACATGAAAGATCAGTCGATCCGAACCGTGGTTGTCGGGATGCATAAAGCGTTGTCTTACAGCAAATCTCAAGGCCACAGCATGAATGAATCACCCGCTGGTGAAGCAAGCGGGCGGAGTGCATATAAAAGTTTATTAAAGCTCCACAACGAAGCTCATAAGGCAGTGTATGTTTTGGCCAGCCACTCCCATTTCTACATGGATGACATCTTCGACACGCCCTATTGGCACAGCAATGGAGGCGTGCTGCCCGGTTGGATTGTCGGCACTGCGGGGGCACATCGCTATCCGCTCCCCGAAGGCTCTGGGCCGAATGCAAAGACGAATGTTTACGGGTATTTATTGGGAACTGTGAACGCGTCCGATGGTTTGGGGACGATTCAATTCTCCTTCCAGGAAATCAAGGAAGCCGATATTCCTCAGTCGGTGGTCAATGCTTATACGGATCAGTTTGTGCACTGGTGCTTCGCAGAGAACACGGACGCGAAATCAAATGGCGCCGCGGCAGAACAATAAGCTGACAGCTTTGACCCGGGCTTTTGTATTATGGGATTTAGCCACGAGCTGCCATGCTCCCCTTCAAACTTGTTTATAGTGATGACTACTACCTTCCCATCGGGGCTCACGTTTTTCCCGCCGAGAAGTATGAGCGCATTCACAAACGACTCCTTCAAAGTGCCGTCGCTACGGCCGATGACTTTGTTACTCCGCAACCTGCCTCCGACCAAGATATTCTCCTGGTCCACACGCCGCAGTACGTCAACAAGCTGAAGACGGGTACGCTGAGCGCGCATGAAGAACTGCAGATGGAGATTCCGTATTCTCCGGAATTGGTGCGGGCTTTCTGGCTGGCGGCAGGTGGATCCATGTTAGCTGCTGACCGCGCGCTGAAGGACAAGGTTGCCTTCAACATCGGTGGCGGGTTCCATCATGCCTTTCCCGACCATGGCGAAGGCTTTTGCATGATCCACGATGTGGCTGTGGCGATTCGCCGTTTGCAGCGCGACAACAAGATTTCCTCCGCGATGACCGTCGATTGTGATGTTCACCACGGCAACGGGACAGCTGCTATTTTTGCCGGAGTCAGGGTCCCGGCTGCGCCACTGCCTTCGACTGGAGCGTCAACTCTGGCGCAGGCGAAAGGCACGAAGGTTCGCAACGCCCACGCTGGCAACGTGTTCACGATCTCCCTTCATCAGGAAAATAACTACCCGATGTGGAAGCCGCCATCCTCGATTGATGTTGATCTTCCCGATGAGATCGGGGATGACGATTACCTCGCTTGGCTGGATAATGCATTGAGTTCCGGACTGCGTCAGTTCGAACCGGAACTGATCTGCTACATTGCCGGTGCTGATCCATACCGCGAGGATCAGCTTGGCGGCCTTTCTTTGACGATCGACGGCTTAAAGCGCCGTGATGAATTGGTTTTCCGTGTTGCTCGAGCCCGTAACATACCCATTATGGTGACCTACGCGGGCGGTTACGCCCGCAAAGTGGAAGACACAGTCACCATTCATTGCAACACGGTGATCGCCGCAAAGGAAGTATTCACCGCCGAAGCCAAGATGCATTCCTCAGCGTAGGAAATGGCGTCCCACCAGTCCGCCAAGTCCATCCTGCAGCGCGTGTGCCATCATGCCAGGCCGGAGGCTACGACGCCATTGCGCGAGTAAGCCGAATAAAATGCCGAATACGGTGATGATCGACATATATTTCCAGCCCTGATAGCCATGGCTGGCACCGAAAGCGATTCCCTGAAGCACAATTCCGGCCCCAATCGAGCCGGTCAACGCAGCAAATTGGCGTTGCAAGTATCCGCGAAAGATGGTTTCTTCGCAGAATCCGGCGGTAAGGGATAGAAACACCCAAAGTATCGCTTCCAAAGTAGTTTGAGGTAACGCGTTCCGGATCGCCTCGTTGGGCACCGCTTTGAGCAAATGTCCGATTACATTCAAGATCAGACTGGAAACAATCAGGAATGCAACTGCGAGTCCAAAATCGCGCAGGACCGCGAGCAGCCGCGGCCAGGCTCCGCCGACGAGGTCACGGATTCGAAGCCCGCGACGGCTCACGCCGTACCCGATGAACGCGACGGTGGTCCATTCCACAATCATTACCAAAACGTACCCTGGAGCGCGTCCGTAAGCGACCGCAAAAGGTAAATTTCTGGAATGCGTGCCGGCGAGCGAAAGGGCTAGAAGGGCTGCGAGGACAATGACCGTATGCCATGCGGGGGCAACGCCGTCATAATTCTGGTCAGGCACTGCTCGTTTGTAGCGAATTTGCTTGCGCAGTGCAAGTCAGACTAGATCTCACGAGATGCCCAGGTTTACGGGCATTAGGTGCCAAGTACCACTATCAAAATCGCACCCGTAACCTTTCCACGGTCCGGCAGTTTATATGATTAGAGGGATGATGGTCGTTAGAGCACCGGCATCGCAGCAGTCCCCGGCGCAGACGGACGAGCGTCTGCTGGTGGAAGCTGCTCAGAGGGATCCGGCGCGCTTTGCGGAGCTCTACGATATCCATTTTGAGCGGGTGTACCTGTTCATTGCACGTCGAACTGGCGATCGGGATCGAGCCGAAGACTTGACCTCGGAGGTGTTTCATAAGGCGCTGGCCAACCTCAAGCAATTCGAGTGGCGCGGCGTGCCGTTTGGCGCGTGGCTGCTGCGCATCGCCGCGAACGCGATGACGGATCAAGGAAAGCGCAGCGGACGCGAAGTGACCTTTGCGGATCCTCCCGAGATTAGCAGCGAACCAGATCTCGAGGCTGTGGAAGATGGCGCGCGTCTATTCCGCCTGGTGGACGAACTACCGACTGATCAGGCGCAGGTAATCAGAATGCGCTTTGCCGGGCAAAAAAGCATCCGCGACATAGCGGGAGAGTTGGGGCGAAGTGAAGGGGCGGTGAAGCAGCTTCAATTTCGGGGATTGGAGAACCTGAGAGCTCGGCTCGCTCTGGCTCCCACGCGGCAGGAAACACCAAGAAAAGCAAGAACGCTGAAGGCAGGCAGTGCGGGCAAGAAGAATGGTTAAGCGCAATTTGTCGGAACAACTCGACGATGCTGTGCAGGCGCTGATAGCAGGCGCGACGCCACCAGTTTCGGCGGGTGATGAGCGGTGGAAAACGCTCGTCGGAATCGCAAACGAGTTGCGCAATTTGCCGCGTCCGGAATTCAAAGCAAGATTGAGATCAGATTTACAAAGGAGAACATCAATGGCAGCTACAGTTGAACCACTGGCAGCACTCCGCACGGCCGCAATACCGCGATTGACTTTTAAAGATGTCTCTAGAGCGATGGAGTTTTATACGCAAGCTTTTGGAGCACAGGAAAAGATGCGTTTCGAGGTTGAGAATAAAGTTGCCCATGCAGAAATTGTGATCGGTGAATCGGTCATTCACCTCTCCCAGGAATGGCCGGAGGGCGGAAGATTCAGTGCCGAGACTCTGGGCCAATCGCCTGTTCAGCTCAATTTGCAGGTCGCGGATGTCGATTCCTTCGCGGCAACAGCCATTGCTGCGGGCCTGAAGCCACTCGGTGCTATCTCGGATCAATTCTATGGCGAGCGTGTAGGGAACTTCGTCGATCCCTTCGGCTACACCTGGAATATTTCCACAACCAAAGAGGAGATGTCGGTTGAAGAGATGCATCGCCGCTTCAGGGCTGAACAAGCGCCGTCAAAGAAACCTGAAGTTGATCCGGTTCCCAAAGGCTTCCGGACCATTACGCCTTACATGATTGCCAAGGATGGGCCAGGGCTTCTGGAATTCGCAAAGCAGGCGTTCGGTGGGGAAGAAACGATGCGGGGGATTGGTTCCGCAGGCGGCCTCCATGGCGAAATCCGCATTGGCGATTCCATGTTGATGATCGGCGGAGGGATTCCAGGCCGAGAATTTCGTGGAACTCCAAGCACGATAGCCTTGCATGTCTACGTGAAAGACACAGACGCGGCCTATCGGCAGGCCCTGGCCGCCGGTGCAACTTCTCTCTCTGAGCCTGCCGAAATGGAGTATGGCGAGCGGTCGGCCGGACTCAAGGACCCGGCAGGAAATTTCTGGTACATCGCCACCCACCACGGACCGCGTTATGTGCCCGAGGGTTTGAATGATGTGAACGTATATATGCATCCACTGCGTGCCGATCCCATGATCAGATTTTTGCAGCGCGCGTTCGGAGCACGGGAACTGGCCAGATATGCATCACCGGATGGCGTGGTTCATCATGCCCAAATTCGCGTCGGTAGCTCTGTGCTGGAGATGGGTGAAGCTCATGGCCGTTATCAGCCCACGGCGGGCGTGCTTTATTTGTACGTACCGGACGTCGACGCAACGTATAAGCGCGCGCTGCAAGCTGGTGCGACTTCAATTTCAGAGCCCGCCGACCAGCCTTATGGCGACCGCAACGCTGGAGTCAAAGACCCATTTGGAAATACCTGGTACATTGCGACACCCATCGAGGATGCAGCCTCGCATGTAGCGCCACGCATGGAGTGAAACAACCGGTAGCTAGTATGCCCAGCGCAGGAGGGTCGTGCCGACCGTAAATCCTGCTCCCACGGCGGCGAGCAGAACCAGGTCGCCTTTCTTGAGTTTGCCCTCCTGGCGGGCCGTGTTCATGGCGAGCGGGATGGTAGCGGAGGTGGTATTGCCGTAACGGTCAATGTCGATGATCACTTTCTCCATGGGCATACCCAATCGCTCCGCGGTTGCTGTGATGATGCGCTTGTTGGCCTGATGTGGAATAAACACATCGATGTCCTTGCCGGTGAGGCCATTTCGCTCCAGGAGCTTTTCACAGAGCTCAGCCATTTTCCGAACCGCAAATCGAAAGACTGCCTGGCCGTCCTGGTGAACGTAATGCATTTTCTGATCAACGGTTTCGTGGGTGGAAGGATTCAAACTGCCGCCGCCCGGCATGAACAGTGCACAGCCACCGGAGCCATCGACTTCGTGGAGAAAGTCAATCATCCCGAGCGAATCTTCAGCCGGCTCCAGGATTACAGCACCGGCGCCATCGCCAAAAATCACACAGGTCGCGCGATCTGTGTAGTCGATAATCGACGACATCACATCGGCGCCGATCACCATAACTTTTTTATGTACTCCGGTCGCGATGAACCGGGATCCAACTTGCAAGGCGTAAACGAAGGAGGAGCAGGCGGCGTTCAAATCAAAGCCCCAAACCTGCTTCGCTCCCAATTTGTGCTGCACGAGGCAAGCAGAGCACGGAAATAGCATATCTGGAGTCACGGTGGCGACAATGATCGCGTCCAGTTCGTCGGGTGAAATTTTGCGCTCGGCCAAAGCCCGCTTGGCTGCCTGCAAGGCAAGGTCGCTGGTGGCCACACCTTTATCCACGATGTGCCGCTCGCGAATTCCCGTTCGATCTCGGATCCACTGATCAGTGGTTTCCACCAGTTTCTCCAAATCGGCATTGGTCAGCAGGCGAGGGGGGACATACGTTCCGAGGGCAGAAATCTTAGGACGAACCAGTTGGTCCACTCGATGAGTTCTCCAGTAGTGAAACTTTTATTGTACTGACGACAAAACGAATCGCCAACCAAAACAGCTCCGGGTGGTGATCATTTGAATTAGGAAGCAAGCCGAACGCGCGATTATTGTGGCGGAGAAAGCACGACGCATCGCGCGGCTCGCCAAGATCTCCTTCGACTTCGCTCAGGACAGGCTCTCGCGGCGCAAGAGAGGCTGCTCGGGATCACAACAAACCATAAAAGCCAGGCACCGGCGACCCACTGCACACGCAAGAGCCCGTTACCGTTGCTTCCTTCCGGACCTGGCGGGGTTGGCGGGAATGCGTCGCGCGGGACCGATGCCTGACCTATCGATTTTAGCAAGGCTCGGGACTTAGTAGTGAGGAGTGAAGGTGACAGCTTGCGGCTCCTAGCTCTTAGCTCCTAGCTACTAGCTACACTCTTTCCTTACGTGACAGAATCGCTAACAATGAAGTGATACATGTCTGCCAGCCCGCACTCCGCAAACCCGATGTCGGAAGCAATCGAGCGCTACTTTGAAGTCGCTCTGTACCTGCTCGTTTTCGTAGGGTTCGCGACGCTGGCCTCCACTGGAGGGTTGGAACCAGTCACTGTCGTGCTGGTTAGCGGCGCACTGCTCTTTCGCGGATACTCTTTAATATCGCGCCGGCCCCGGCTGCTACCCGAGCGTTGGACTACGCCACTGACCCTAGGATACGCGCTTTTCTATCTCGCAGATTACTTTCTCATCTCGCGAACATTTCTCTACCCGACTGTTCATCTAGTACTTTTCATAATGCTCGTGCGGTTATTTTCGGCGAGGCGGGATCGGGATTTTTATTTTCTTGCGGTGCTCTCGTTCCTGATGCTTCTGGCAGCGTCGGTTCTAACCGTGGATAGCACATTTTTGTTTGCTTTCGCCGGATTCATGCTGGTAGGCGTTATCACGTTTATACTCATGGAAATCCGAAGTTCGTCGGCGCGAGCGACGGTGCGTGCCAAGCCAGTGGCCGATCAAAGTGTCGCGCGCGAAATGGGCGTCTGGCTGAGCGCGGCAGCCCCAGGATTTGTGTTCTTCATGCTTGCCGCAGGCGCCGCAATCTTCTTTGTGCTCCCACGATTTTCAAGCACATACCTGAGCGCATACGTCTCAAACGGTGCGATCGCGACCGGATTCAGTGACCATGTACAACTCGGACAACTCGGTGCAATTCAGCAATCCAGTTCTTTGGTGATGCATATCCAGATCGACGGCGACCAGCGCGGCGCCTACGACCTGAAATGGCGCGGTGTCACACTGAACTTGTTCGATGGTACGAGTTGGTCGAATCCTCATGAGCAGCATTTCGTCCGCCGTTTGGGAGGCCGGTTTATATTCCCCGGGCAACCGAATCCATCGGTTGTCCCTTCGGTGATCCACTACCGTGTGTTGATGGAGCCTGTTGCCAGCAGTGTATTTTTTCTGGCGCCTACCGCGCTCACCCTGGAAGGGAATTATCAGGTTGTCTCCACGGACGCCGCAGGAGCCGTTTTCGACCCCGACCCCGAGCATCCGGTGAGCAGCTATGAAGCGCGATCAGATATCGCGACGCCCAGCGCCGCCCAGCTGCAAAATTCTTCAGCTGAATACCCGCCTGACGTTTTGATAAACGATCTGCAAATGCCGGGTAGCCTCGATCTACGAATCGCGCGTCTCGCAGAGCAGATTACAGTTCCGGAAACAAACAATTACGATAAAGCTTCCGCCATAGAGCGTTACCTGCGGACAAACTTCAAATACACCCTCCAACTACCTCGTAGCCTGAACCGCGACCCGCTAGCTGTTTTTCTTTTTGATCGCAAGCAGGGCCACTGCGAGTATTTTGCTTCCTCTATGGCAGTTATGCTGCGGACGCTCGGCATTCCGTCCCGAGTTGTAAACGGCTTTCGCACTGGTGAATTCAATGATTTGACATCTCAGTACCTTGTCCGTGCGAGCAACGCGCATTCATGGGTGGAAGCATATTTTCCCGGATATGGCTGGATCAGCTTCGATCCTACCCCGGCGGCCCCAGCGATAGGGCATTCGGGTTGGAGCCGCGCGATGTTGTACGTCGACGCGATGGCCTCGTTCTGGCGAGAGTGGATTATCAACTACGATCTCAGCCATCAGCATGCTCTGGGGCGCCAGGCGACTCAAAGCGTTGTGGACTGGTTGCGGTTGGCTCATGACTGGACTCGCCGCGAATATGATGCCCTGCTTGCGGCAGCCAGGCGCTCGCAGCAGACGATCTCAGATGCGCCACTGAACTGGACGCTGGGCGCTCTCGGCACGGCAACCTTGATCATTTTGGGGGCGAACGCACAGCGGATTTGGCGAGTGGTTTCGAGGCGTCGAATCGCAGCGCGTCCAAACCGGTATCCCACTACGGCTGCAACCATCTGGTATCGACGTTCATTGCATTTGTTAGCAAGAAAGGGATTTCGTAAGCTTCCCGCTCAAACTCCAGAGGAATTTCTGTGCTCCATAGCGGATGAGCGTTTCCGGGAACCCATTTCCCGTCTGACCGAGTACTATGAGCGCGCAAGGTTCGGCGCCTCATCCGAGGATGCTGTCCGCTTGCCTGAAGTGTTCGAAGAACTTTCCAAACTACCCAGAAAGTGAGCCAGCCCGATTTTCGCCAGAGCTATCAGAGTCCGAAAGGATCCGAACGTGCGCACGATGATAAAATAAGCAGATTAAATGCCTCTTTCCGACACCATTGTAGCTATCGAAAACCAGACAAAAACTGACTCCTCGAGGAAGCAAAAGGTTGGTTTTGTCAGTCTCGGCTGCCCCAAGAACCTCGTCGACAGCGAAGTCATGATGGGTATGCTTTCTCAATCGGGCGCGGAGTTGACTTCGCACGCCGAAGATGCAGACATTATCGTTGTTAACACATGCTCGTTCATCGAGAGTGCACAACGGGAATCTGTAAATGCCATTCTCGAGATGGCGCGGCTCAAGGGGGAGGGCCGAGCACGAAAATTGGTGGTTGCAGGATGTCTGGTTGAGCGGTTTCGCAACGAGATTCGCAAAAATATGCCCGAAGTCGACGCGGTTGTAGGTACCGGAGAACTTGACAAAATTGTCAGTGCAGCGGGCATCGCCAGTTCCGGTGCGCCGGATTCTCCCTTCAAGATTCTTACCTCTCGGCCAGAAGGTAGGGCTCGCGAACTTCAGGGGAGGTTTTCACGAGAATCCTGGGATGGGGCGATTGCGGATCTTCCAAATTACCTATACGACGATGCCACGCCGCGGATCCTCACGACTCCCGCTTACACGGCGTATATCAAGATCGCCGAAGGTTGTGATCACCCCTGCAGTTTCTGCATCATTCCACAAATCCGTGGCAAGTTTCGCTCCCGTAGATTCGAGTCTGTCATCGCGGAAGCCGAGCGGTTGGCCGCTTCGGGTGTACGCGAAATCACGCTTATCGGCCAAGACACTACCTGCTACGGCGAAGACTTCGATCTGAAGGACGGCTTGGCTTTGCTGCTAGAGAAGCTGGCTCTTATTCAAGATCTGCGTTGGATTCGATTCCTCTACGCATACCCGAACAAAATCAGCGGCCGGCTTCTCGAAGTTATCGCAACCCACCCGAGCATCTGCCCTTATATCGATGTCCCTCTGCAACACGCATCAGCAAGTGTATTAAAACGCATGAAGCGTGGCGGCGGCCCAGAAGTTTTTCTCCGCTCGATCGAGAGGATGAGACGGACGATTCCTGAATTAACGCTACGCACATCCTTTATCGCGGGCTTTCCGGGAGAGACCGAGCAGGAATTCCAAGAGCTCTGCGATTTTGTGCAAGAGGCCAGATTCGATTGGATGGGCTGCTTTGCTTATTCAGATCAGGAGGGCGCGACGGCCTTCTCGCTAGGGCGAAAAATTTCCAGCCAGGAAATCGAACGGCGTCGCAAGCATCTGATGAAGATCCAACGGGGTATTAGCAAGCAAAAGCTGCGAACGCATATCAATAGAGAGTTTGATTTGCTACTGGAAGGTGCTTCAGCGGAAAGCGAGTTGCTGTTTGAAGGCCGTACGCAGATGCACGCCCCTGAGATTGACGGCAAGGTTTACATTAACGATGTCGTGTCAGGCTCCCCCATCCAGCCTGGCCAGTTTTATCGTTGCGTGATCACCGAAGCCCACGACTACGATCTGGTTGCAAAAATCATCTAACTGGTTATGGCACGTAAGCGCACCGTGAAACTCACCTGTCCCACCTGCAAGAAAGCTGTGACGCGCAAGGACGCCGAGTTCCCCTTTTGTAGCGAACGCTGTCGCTTAATCGATCTCGGAAAATGGGCAAGCGGTGAGTACGTCATTTCTTCTCCGGTTCGCGATACGAGCGATTCTGTTGCCGATGTCAGCCGCTCGGAGCTAAAAAAGAGCTGAGTCTCGGTGCTACGCTATTCTGGATGGGAAAGTCTGCCCTTGATCTTCGGGCCGGTACACCGCCGGGAAGCGGCAAGCTTTCGGACGCTCCGCTTTGGGCCCGGACAGCGGCTACGTTCTTCGGCATTGGGCGCCTCCGGCCTGGACCCGGGACCTGGGCTTCACTGGCAACCGTGCTGATTTGGTGGTTGCTGACCAGAGACATCGCGCCACCCTGGCATTGGCTAATGGCGATTCTGCTGGTCTTAGTGGCCGTCTGTATAGGAATCCCGGCTGCAACTCAGGTTGCGCGCGCCACGGCCGTCAAAGATCCCCAAATGGTGGTCATCGACGAAGTCGCCGGGCAGTTGCTCGCTCTCGTCGCGGTTCCAGTCTCATGGAAATCTCTGCTGCTGGGTTTTATACTTTTTCGTGGATTCGATATTGTGAAACCGCCCCCGGTGCGTCAACTGGAGCAACTTCCCGAGGGACTGGGCATCGTAATGGATGATGTTGCTGCTGGGTTATACGCCCTGGTGATCATGCAAGTGTTGCTACATTTCGGTCTTTTGCCGAGATAATCGTGCTGGGGATTAGATCTGATGGGAATTTCTGACCGTCTACTCGGGCGCAAGAATGTAAACGGCAAGCCGCACATTCTCGGTGTGCAGCCCGGAGCTGCGCTTCCGGGTGGTGAAATCCGCATTACAGGCACCGACCTGCGACCACCGGATTTGCGTCGTCCGCGTGTCAGATTTGGCGAAGTAGAAGGATCAGTTATCATCAGTTCTGATCAGTTCGTGGTCGCGCGAGTCCCGTACGGCGCAAGTTCCGGGCCGGTGGTAGTTTCGACAAATGGACATTCCAGCAACCCACATCAAATCAAAGTTGCTGTACCGATCGCAGACAATCTACACCCAGTCACGAATCCTGCCTTAGACTTCGAAGGCAACATTTACGCCACGTTCTCCGGCAGTCGAGGCCAAAAGGTCCCAGTTTCGATCTTCAAGATTGATACCAACTACAACGTCAAACCGTTTCTTTCCGAACTGATGAACGCCACCGCCATCGCATTGGATCGCACCGGGCACCTGTATGTCTCGTCCCGAATGGACGGAACGGTTTACCGGGTCAGTCCCAACGGGACCATGTCTTCATACGCCGAAGGTATGGGGGTTGCGACCGGTCTGGCATTTGATCGTGCCGGAAACCTCTATGTGGGCGACCGAAGCGGCACAATTTTCAAAATCGCTCCCGACCGCCAGATTTTTGTTTTCGCCACGCTGGAGCCCAGTGTTTCCGCCTATCACCTGGCATTCGGGCCACGAGGCGATCTGTTCGTTACCGGTCCGACGACCTCGAGCTTTGATGCGGTGTATAAAGTCGACCCCCAAGGAAGTGTTTCCACTTTTTATCGCGGTCTCGGACGTCCGCAGGGATTGGCTTTTGATCAGGAAGGTAACTTGTATGTTGCCGCCTCCCTAGGCGGCAAACGTGGCATCGTGAAGGTCAACCCCGGCGGTGCGGCCAGCCTGGAAGTGGCTGGTAGCGGTCTGGTTGGCCTCGCTTTCGCGCCAGGACGCTCGGCCGTATTGGCGACCAATAGTGCTGTCCATCATCTCGCCTGGAACATTCAGGGCGCACCTCTCGTTGAGCTTTCTGCCTGAACTGCGCGGCTGATCGTTTACACTTTTACCCGTGAACGCCGAGATCATCGCCATTGGCTCGGAACTCCTGACTCCTTTTCGTCAGGATACGAACTCCTTGTATTTAACCGAGAAACTGAACCAGCTCGGCGTGGAAGTGAACTTCAAGACGATTGTGGGTGATTTGAAGCATGATCTGGTTCTGGTGTCGGCGAACGCCATATCTCGGTCCGAGATCATTATTTTCATGGGAGGACTCGGGCCAACTGAGGACGATCTCACGAGGGAGGCGGTTGCTGAAACCTTAGGCCTTGAACTGAGGCGCGATCCAGAGGTACTGGGGGCAATCGAGCAACGCTTCGCGAAACACGGGTGGAAGATGGCCTCCAATAATGCGAAGCAGGCCGATGTCCTTGCCGGTGCAATTGTGCTTCATAATGCCAACGGCACAGCGCCTGGCCAATGGATCAGTGGAAAGTACGATGATCACGAAAAGATCATCATGCTGCTTCCCGGGCCGCCGCACGAATTGAAGGCCCTGTTCGAAGAACAATGCATCCCTCGGCTGCGCGAGAAGCTTCCCTCGCAGTTCATCGCCACACGCGAGCTGAAGATTACCGGCATGGGTGAGTCACAATGCGACTCCAGGGTTGCGCCCATCTATAAGCGTTTTCCGGACGTGCAGACAACAATTCTGGCCGGAGCTGGAGAAATCCAATTGCATTTGAAAACACGCTCCGCCTCGCCCAAGACCGCTCAAGCACGTGTGGATCAATTGGTCTCGCAACTGGAAGATGAACTTGAAGACTTCGTTTTCTCCGATAATGGGGAATCGATGGAGCAGATCGTTGGGAATTACTTGCAGATGCGGAATGCTACATTGGCGGTGGCTGAATCGTGCACTGGAGGCTTGGTTGCTGAACGTATTACGTCGGTCAGTGGCAGTTCGCGATACTTTTTAGGTGGCGCAGTCGTTTACTCAAACGCGTTGAAGACTTCTATGGCCTGCGTTCCGGCCGAGTTGATTGAAAAATACGGAGCTGTCAGCCGCGAGGTGGCTGCGGCACTGGCCAAAGGCATTCGCGAGCGTTGTGGAGCAAAATTGGGCCTCGGGATCACGGGCGTAGCTGGGCCAACAGGGGGAACGGCAGA
>JAFAGX010000424.1 GCA_019237515.1 Acidobacteriaceae bacterium | reverse complement strand
CTTTGCCGGGAACCTGCTCATGCAGCCGTGAATCTGGAAACTCGGCCACAGCTTTCACCAGATCATTATGAGTTTGTTTTGAATGTTCCAGCGCTTTGCGCCAGGCTGCATCACTCGTGTCACTCACTGAGGGAAAGTTTTCCTTATCACTCAATTTCACGGCTTTTCCGGCTGTGCGGCGGCGGACCGCGTCATCCCAGGCTGCGATATGGAGGACGAGTTCCCAGATGCTGTGCGCATTTTTGATCGGATGCGCAACGGCTTGTTTGGCATCGACATCTGCGAGGAGTTCCAGGAGCGAATCCCCGTGCCATGCTTCTCCTTCGAACGCACGTCGAATCTGGTCAGCCAGGCGGGCAGTTTCAGACATTAATCTTCCCTCAGCTCTGCATGATGCGTCGCTCTTAGTTGCGGTTGCGAAACTTTAATCAGCGACGATCGCAATTTCTGCGGCATCGGCTGCTTTAATGACAGCATCTCAGTCGAGCAGCAAGCAATGTCCTGCGTCAATGGCAAGACAACTCGCAGCGGCGGCGCGCATGACGTCAATGGTCTTAACTCCGACCACCGGAACATCGAAACGCATGTCCTGATTCGGTTTAGCAATTTTGATCACAGTAAGCCGGCGGCTTAACGTTGAGGCTTCGGAATCTAACGATGCCATGATGTGCCCCGCGCGCTCAATGGTCGCATCTGTGCCCTCCATCGCTTCCACTGTGACGCAGGCGCATTCAGCCACGACGACGGTCTGCCCGATGTCATACTGGGACATGTGTCGAGCCACAGTGCGGCCATACTCGATATCTTTTCTCTCGTTCTCGTTCGGCCAACGCCGGGTAAGCACGCCAGATTTGGCCAGTAGCGGCTCGAGCAGAGTGGTGGAATTCTCCAAGGTGATACCCTCATCCCCCAACACCTTTGCGATAGCGCCAAGCAGGGCATCAGTGTTGCGGGTACGAAGATTCAGCAGTAACTTGGCTAATCGCCAATCCGGGCGGATGCTGGAAAAAATCTGCTTATGCTTCACTTGCCCGGCCATCACAGCGCGGGAAACCCCCTCGCGTTTGAAGAGCTCGATGAGTTTGGAAAGGTCTCCCAATGAGAGCCAGTGGACGGCCGCGCCGCGTGATTCAATGTCAGGGAATGTCTCTTCTTTGATGGCAGCGACGATCACCTCAAATCGCTGCGCGCGGGCGGCGTCCAAAACGAGGAACGGGAAACGCCCATTGCCCGCGATGAGACCCAGCTTGGGATTTGAAGATGGCACGGGATTGAGTCTAGCATCCGCTGGTCAGCATTCAGTGCCGCCAGTTTGCAAGCTTAGTTTTAAAAGAACTGAATGCTGAACATCGAGAGCTGAACGTTATTTGATCACGCCCCGTTCGGATGACTCAATGAACGCGATCAGCAGATCAACATCTTCGGTGCGGTCTCGCTCAGATTTGAGCTTCTCTAATGCTTGTGAGGTATTGAGCTTGGAGGCGAGCAACATTTTGAATGCGTGATGAATCTTCGCGATTCGCTCCTTGTTGAAACCGCGACGTTCCAATCCAATTGCATTCAAGCCATAGGCGTGGGTATCGCGGGCCGCGGCAGTTTTCGAAAAGGGCAGCACGTCGCGCGTAATTGTCGTACCCCCGCCAATGAAAGAGTAGGCGCCAATCCGCACGAAATGATGAACCGGACAGAGCGCACCAACAGTAGCGAAATCGTCAACGGTCACATGGCCACCCAAAGTGGCGGCGTTGGCGAGAATCACATGGTTCCCGATTTTGCAATCGTGCGCGATATGGGTGTACGCCATGATCAAATTGTGACTGCCCACGCGCGTCAGGCCACCGCCTTTGACCGTCCCGCGGTTGATGGTTACAAACTCCCGGATTTGGTTGTGATCCCCAATTTCAAGGCGTGTAGGTTCCCCGGCATAAGTGAGATCCTGAGGGGCAAGGCCGATCGAAGTGAATGGATAAAAACGATTGTAAGAGCCTATCGTAGAGGGGCCATGGAGCGAGACATGCGACATCAATTCACAGCATTCCCCAAGCTGCACGCCGTGGCCAATCACTGAATAGGGTCCGATCTTGCAGCTATTGTGAACCTGCGCGGCAGGATCAATGATGGCGGTGGGATGAACGGTCATTTCTGGAGAATGGGTAGGCACATAGGCGTCTTATTCTGGCGCAGCTCCCACGTTACCGGCGCGAAACCGCTCGACCAACCGGCAGGTGACCGTGGCCTCGGCCGCTCGCCGATCTCCGACAAAAGCTCTACCTTCCATGCGAACCGCATTTCCGCGCCAGGCTTTCACGTCAATCTCAATGCGCAGCTGGTCCCCGGGTACAACAGGACGACGGAACCTTGCACGCTCGATTCCCGTGAAAAACATGAGCTTCGTGTGCCGGTCCTCGACTTCGGTCAAGAGTAAGGCTCCGCCCGCCTGGGCGATGGCTTCTACGATGAGCACGCCGGGCATCACCGGCGCACCGGGAAAATGGCCGGCAAAGAAAGGCTCATTGATGGTCACATTCTTGATGGCCACGATGCGCTCTCGTCTCTTGAGTTCCAGAACCTGATCGATGAGGAGAAACGGGTAGCGGTGCGGCAGAATGCGCATGATCTCGTTAACATCCAACGTGGTCTTCCCGGAAGCGGAACTCTCGACGGGCGGATGAAGGATGTCGGCCATAGCAATCGGTTTAAGAGCGAAGATTATACTGTACCGCGGCCCACAGTTTGGCAATGCCGTGGGAAGGACCACAGAGTAGGCACCAGGCATTTGGCTTTAGCCGGTTCAGCGAGGCGTGGAATCAATATGATAGGCAAGCACAATGAGAGTTAAGGCAAAAAGTGATCCAGTCAAAATTACGGCTCCCGAATTCAAGAGCCGGTTGCGATACTTCGAAGAACGCCGGGAACAGATCGTTCAGACCATCCGCCAATTAGTCGAAGTCGAATCTCCCAGCGACAACAAGGCGGCCGTGGACAGGCTCGGGTCGCTGCTGGCCGGAAGATTTGAAGGGCTGGGCGGCCACGCAAAATTTCACAGAACGGCAGAATTCGGCGACCACTTGCAGGTGGATTTCCCAGGCAAAAGCGGAAGCAAGCCAGTGATGCTTCTTGGGCACCTCGATACCGTGTACCCGCTCGGAACTCTCAAAACCATGCCGGCGCGGATAGCAGACGAGCGTCTATACGGGCCCGGCAGCTTCGACATGAAGTCCGGAATCGCCTTCATGCTGCATGCGATTCAGGCATTGCGGGAATGGAACGCAGACGAACTCCCGCGGCCAATAACTATACTTCTTGTTTCTGACGAGGAGATCGGCAGTGATAGTTCTCGGCAAATTACAGAAAGTCTGGCGAAAAAGTCAGCGACGGTGCTGGTGCTTGAACCCTCCTATGGTCCTAAGGGCGCGGTGAAAACAGCGCGAAAAGGGGTTGGCGAATACGTTCTGAAGGTCAAAGGCAAAGCCGCCCATTCCGGCCTGGACTTCGAAAAGGGCGAGAGTGCAATTGTTGAACTCTCGCGCCAAGTCCTGCAACTTTCCAAGCTGACCGACCTCAAGCGGGGAATCACCCTAAATGTGGGGACAATCGAGGGGGGCACTCGATCGAATGTGGTTCCTGCCGAGGCGAGCGCTGTGCTGGACGCACGCGTGATGCGCATGAAAGACGCTGCCGTCCTGGATCGCAAACTGCGCTCCTTCAAGCCGTTCAATCGCAAATGCAAATTGGAAATCAGCGGCGGGGTGAACCGTCCTCCATTGGAACGAACACCGATGGTTGCAGGCTTGTACAAGAAAGCCTCGGATATTGCGAAGCAGCTTGGCTGGAAGCTCGAAGAAGCGGCGGTCGGCGGAGGCTCGGATGGCAACCTCACCGCTGCCCTCGGAATTCCGACTCTGGATGGTTTAGGTGGAGTCGGGGAAGGCGCGCATGCCACTCACGAATCGGTTGTGATCTCGGAACTTCCGAGGCGGACGGCGTTAATAGCACAACTGATCGAGACCGTGTGAAAAGCCTATCGGGTGCCCGCAGATCTGCTCAGCCTCATACTTTTGGCTCCGCTATTTGATAGCTTTGGTGCGCGGGAGAGGGATTCTTCACTTTCGATCGTCGCCCCTGCTGCTGGAGCCGCCGGTAAGCCTCCTGCCAATCAGGCTGCTGCTTTGTCTGCTGCGCCCAGTGCACCAAGGCTGCTTCATCGCACCAATCCAGCAACCGCGGCATCGCCCGCCGATGCGGCCCGGAAAGCATGAAAGATTTCATGGCTTCCTCTGTTGTCCATACCGTGCAAGTCCAAAACGTATGATTCGTGTCGCGTAACAGGGAGACACCGAGATTGCCTTCGGCAGCTTTGGCCTGGCGGGCGGAACGCAAAGCAAAAGAAATGAAAGGCAGAAGGTAGCGCCAGGAGCGCACACGTAAGCGAGTGATAGAAACGACCGGCATCGTTGACTCCCAACTCTCAAGCGTACTTTTAATACGATGCAATTCCCATTTTTTTGACTCCGGCAGCCGGGAAGCCTAGAATTTTTCCTGGGGAATTCCGCACTTTAAAGCTTAAGGCTGCCATCGGCCAAACCCCAGAAGGAGGATTTCTATGGGCGGTAAATTGGGTTTGCCCGAAATTCTGGTCATTCTGGCAATCGCACTTCTGATATTTGGACCCAGCAAGCTCGCCGACCTCGGCAAGGGACTTGGACAGGGAATAAAAAATTTTAAATCGGCCATGAAAGACGGCGAGGAAGGTGAGGAAAAGAAATCTTAGGCTCGTTCGTCGATCCGGATCCCATGCTCAAGTAACATCTTGAACACCAGAGCAACCGGCAGCCCTACCACGTTGAAGTAATCTCCTTCGATCCGTGAAATCCACCGTGAAGCCCTGCCTTGAATGGCATAGGCCCCAGCTTTGTCCATCGGTTCTGTGGTAGCAGTGTAAGAAGCAATTTCGCCGTCCGTTAGCTGTTCCATCCTGACGAGAGTGGTGTCTGAACGAACGTCACAAAAATCAATTGCCGGCTCTCGGTTGCCAGTTCTCAGTAGACATACTCCCGTAATCACGATATGGGGACGGCCCGAGAGCAGACGCAGCATGCGATCCGCATCGGACCTATCTACAGGCTTACCCAAGATTTGCTGATCAACCATTACGACTGTATCAGCGCCTAAAATCAGGTCACCTGATCGCTGCCGAACAACTGCTACTGCTTTTTCTTTTGCCATGCGTTCGGCAAATGCCTTCGGTGTCTCACCGGGATTGGGGATTTCTGGAATTTCCGTCGCGTGCACGATGAAAGGAATGCCCGCGTTGCGCAATAACTCCTGGCGGCGCGGAGATGCAGAGGCGAGCACCAGCATCAGCGGCAGGACCGCAGCCTATGGAGGAATGGCTGGCCTTTGCTTTTGAGCTTGCGCTCTAATTTCTCGGTGCAATCGCACTGGCCACAGGCCCAGGCTTCAGTCCCGTTCTGATCACGGCAGCGACGGCGATCATGGGCGTCCTGAACTTTGGTCAGCTCAAAATACTCTTCCCAGTAGGGCCGCTCTTCCTGCAACGGGGTTGGGCAATAGCAGATCTCCACCCAGCGGGCTGTATCATCATCACAAAGGCGGGCCTCCTGCATGTTGCGCAGGTATTCGCCCTCCGCAACGGACCCTTGCCCAAGCTTATCGGTCTCAATTGCAGCCAGTAGCACTCGTTCCCTGCCTGGCTTGACCCGTGCTCGTACCAGATATCTCATGAAGTCTTCAAATGCCGAACGTCACTTCACATCAATGCGCAGCACGATGTTCGCTTGCTTGCGGTCATCAAATTGGCTGAGGGTTTTCGTATCGCTCTTCTGCCCTTTGTATAAGGCGTAGATTTCAAATTCCACGTTGGCCGGGAGTTCGGGGAAACGATAGCTCCCGTCTGGTCCAACGATGTAGGTAGTGACTGCGTGCGTACGAGTATTGGACAGGTAGACGACGGAGTTCACTAGAGGATTATCCTGCTTATCGAGCACTTTCCCGGTCAGCAAACGACCGGGTGCCGGTTTTTCTTTGTCCTTGGCCGCATAAAGCTGCATTGCCGAAGCGAATACGGCAATCAGCAAAACTGGAACTGCCCAACGGGAGGTGCTCATCTGAATCACGCAACTTAGTCTTGAAGCAATGCAGCCGACAGGAAACTGATGGGGTGTGGAAGATGATCAGGAGAAATCGCCATCTTCGGATTCCTCTTCCGTTTCTTCGTCCTCATCGTATTCGTCTTCTTCCACGGGCTTAAGCTCGATGGGGCTGACGGTAATGACTTCGAAGTCGCTTCCGCACTCCGGACAAGAGACGATCTCTCCCTCGTCAATCTCGTCTTCTTCAATGTCCAGGTCGCTTTCGCACTCAGGACAAACCATGATTGCCTCCATCTATGAGTCCTGCTGATAATATTTAGTGACTCTTGGGGCTGAGGTCAAGTACCCCACGTCAAGAGCCGCGCTGGTATTCCACCCCACGTTGGAATCCTCATGAACGGTTTCTATGATGATGTTCTTGTGAAGAAACTGGTTGCGTGCTGGCGCTTTGTCACGGCGTGCCTGTTATTTGCTTGCATTGCGAGCGCTGCTAACGCACAGAAGCCGATCGATGCTGGTCCCCAAGATGCGCAGATTGAGTCGGCTTTGAAGCAGATCTCGCCTGCGCGCATCCAGACCAAAATTGAAAAACTGGTAAGTTTTCAGACACGTTCCACGCTCTCGGCGCAAGATTCGCAGTCGATTGCTGCGGGGCGTGGTATCGGCGCTGCGCGAGAATGGATCAAGTCAGAATTTGAGCGTTATTCGAATGATTGCGGCGGTTGCTTAGATATTAAAACTGACAGCTTCACCGAGGGCCCAGCGGACCGCATTCCCGAGCCCACCGGAATAACGAACGTATATGCCATTTTGAAAGGCACCGAGCCGGAGAGCGCCAAGCGGTTTGTGTTGGTGACCGGCCACTACGATTCGCGCAACAGCAATACTCTCGATGTCTCCGGGGTTGCTCCCGGGGCGAATGATGATGCCAGTGGCACGGCGGTTAGTCTGGAATGCGCCCGCGTTCTGAGCAAGCTGAGATTTTCAGGCACGATTGTGTTTCTGACCGTCGCAGGCGAGGAGCAGGGACTCAACGGTAGCCGCCACTTCGCACAGATGGCTAAGGCGGCTGGATGGAACCTGCAGGCCGTACTGAACAACGACATTGTCGGCGGAGATCGCAATCCTCAGCAGGATTCTCGTCTGGTGCGGGTCTTCTCCGAAGGATTGCCAATTGTGGCCGGTGATGCGGATGTACGGCTCATTCGCAGCCTGGGCGGGGAGAGCGATTCGGCCTCACGTCAACTCGCCCGATACATTGCGGAAGTCGGACGCACGTACGACGGATATGTCCAGCCCATGCTCGTCTTTCGTCCTGACCGGTACCTTCGCGGTGGTGATCACTCTTCATTCAACCGGGAGGGCTTCGCGGCTGTGCGTTTCAGCGAATTCCGCGAAGACTATAACCATCAACATCAGAATGTTCGCACGGAAAACGGTGTGGACTACGGCGACCTCCCTAAATTTGTGGACTTTGACTACGTGGCGGCAGTCGCACGATTGAACGCGGCCACACTGGCATCACTGGCTTCAGCGCCAGGTGCTCCTGCTAACGTACATTTGCTCACAAAACAATTACAGAACGACTCGACCCTCACTTGGGATGCTTCTCCCGGAGCCGCAGGTTATCAGGTCCTATGGCGAGAAACTACAAGCGCCGAATGGGATCATAGCCAGTCTGTCGGCGATGTAACCCGCGCTACATTATCGATGTCCAAAGACAATGTAATCTTCGCGGTCGCTTCAATCGATAAACACGGACATCAAAGCTTGCCGGTTGTACCGATACCCGAGCGCTAACCTGTTAAGATTAGGGTTCGAAGCATAGGCCTTCGTTTTATGCATCGCGGACGCACTCTTTCGTTAAGTTTTCCTCCGTTTACTTACTGGATTAAGCGAATCATCATCGCTTGCGTCGCAGTTTACTTTTTGCAAGTAGTGTTAGGCGCTTTTTTGCCAGGTGCAGCAGGCTACCTTTTTGGTTTCGGTGCTCTTGTGCCAGCCGCCGTCCTTCATGGCTGGATTTGGCAGCTGGTCACATATTCCTTCCTCCATGCCGGGGTCATGCACGTCCTGATCAATATGCTCATGCTCTGGATGTTTGGGGCGCAGGAGGAAATGGACTGGGGATCAAAGAAATTTCTCGAGTTCTACCTGTTTTGCATCATCGGCGCTGCCCTGGTAACGATGGCCGTCGCGTATTCCCCGATTCGGGGTGTCAGTCCGGCGACAGCGACGATCGGCGCATCGGGAGGAGTCTATGGAGTGCTGATGGCTTTTGGCATGCTTTACGGAGAGCAGGAAATTTTCATGTTCCCGCTGCCCTTCATGATGAAAGCCAAGTACATGGTCGCCATCATGATCTTGTTAGTAATTCTCGCGACTTTTCAGCCTTCGCAGGGTGGTATCGCCAACTTCGCGCATCTGGGAGGACTGTTCTTCGGCTTTATCTATGTGAAATTCATGCCGCGCAAGGGATTGACTTACGGCGCCAGCGAGCGGTATTTCAATATTCGCAACTCCTACTACCGCTGGAAGCGTCGCCGCGCCGCCCGCAAATTCGAAGTCTACATGCGCCAGCATAATCGCACCGTCAGCTTCGACGAGCACGGAAACTATGTTCCCCCGGACGAAGGGGATAAGAAGAACGGTGGATCGAAATCCGGCTGGGTAAATTAAGCGTCAAAATTTGACTCAACGTTGCGAATATCACACAGAGCTTTTGGTGTAACTCAGGCGCTCTTGCCCTTTGTGCTTACCTGGGCATCGCTGACTGTGGCCGCGCTCGGCCAGAATACGTCGGGATCTCTTCGTGGTGTGGTTCAGGACTCCACGGGGGCCCGCATCGGGCATGGCGACATCACCGTGCGGGCCCATGGTTCGGCTTTCGCACGAAAAGCGGTAACCAATGATCGGGGAGAATTTCGCCTCGATGATCTGCAGCCAGGGGATTATCGGCTCACGGTAACGGCGCCAGGCTTCCGCGAAGCCACCACGGATGTAGAGCTAATTGTTAGTTCGGTGCGGGATTATGTGATCACGGTCCGGCCGGCGGGTGCTAAAGAAACCGTCAAAGTGGAGTCAACCGCTGCGTCAGTGACAACCGAGCCGCTTGATCTGGCCAGTGCGGTGCATCAAACGGCAATTTTGTCGAAGGACCTGGACACTCTGCCGCTGGTGGCGCGCAGCTTCGCCAATATCGCGTATCTCGCCCCTGGAACCGAACCCGTTGAACCTTCTGATCCCACCAAAGCGCGGATCACGGCGATCTCGACTGGTGGAAGCTCCGGCCTTAATAACGCGCTTTCAGTGGATGGGGCTGATAATTCCGACGATTGGATTGGCGGATTCCTGCAGAATTTTTCACCCGAGGTCATTCAGGAATTCTCTATGCAATCCGCGCAGCAAGATGCGGATACGGGGGGCACGACGGCCGGATCAGTTGTCATCACGACGAAAAGGGGCACGGATGACTGGCACGGTGACTTTGCAGTATTCGATCGCCAGGCGGCCTTGAATGCTCGTTTCCCGATCGAAAACCCGGCGCCCAATCCCAAACAGCCGTTTTCAAGACAGAATTATGTGGGGACACTCGGCGGGCCGATCAAGAAAGACAAGCTGTGGTTCTTTGCTGGATACGAGTATATCCATGAGAATGCCAGCATTGCCTATAGCGCCGCGAGTATCACTCAGTTCGATGCGCTGGCGAAGCTTGCTTCTGAAGGGCTGATCCCGGGCCTAAGTTCCATCGCAGTTCCAGACTTCGTACCGATTCCTTTCCGTGATAGCAATGGGTCATTGCGATTTGATTGGACACAATCGGCAAAATCCAACTGGTTCTTGCGAGTTTCCGGCGACAGTTACCTCACGCGCAATGCGCTGGTACAGCAGGCAACATTGCCGTCCACCGGTCTTACTACGCATAACAATTATTGGAATGGAGTGATCAGCAGTACCTACAACTTCAGCCCCGCTTGGGTGGGCACGTGGACGCTTGCCGCGAGCGAGCTGCACCTGACTCAGACGCGAAATTCGAATTTGGGTTTTGCGCTGGCCTTTCCCTTCAGTTCAACTTCGTTAACGGTGTCTGGCTTTGAAACTTTCGGTGATAACCAGTTTGCAACCCCGATTACATTTTTCCCTGACTTGCGCAATCAGGAAAAATATCAACTGCGTTACGATCTAAGCCACGCCACCGGCCGACATGCCCCGAGATTCGGGATTAGTGTTATTCACGAGCCGGTACTCAGCGGCGCCTTCCCCGCGAACACCGAGACGCTGCATCAGTTTCCGCAGAACCCGACCTACTATTTAGGTCAGGCGCCATCGGTATTTAACTCCGATTTGCAGACGGGGGCGTCCACCACCAACCTTGGTGGTTCATTCGCGCAAAATGTACAAAGGCTTGCGTTCTACGGTGAAGACTCCTGGCGTGTCACGCCGCGTCTAACCTTCAGCTACGGGCTGCGGTATCAGACAACCTTCGGTTTGTTCGATGGCTCCGGCCGCAGTCAACTCGAGAATCCTGCGTATCTTACGTTGCAGGCACTCGGAATTCCGTTACAGCAGGGGTCACCGCAAGATTATCGGAAGCAAATCGCGCCACGACTTGGAATCGCTTATGCTCTCGGCGAGAGCGCCAAGACGGTGATCCGGAGCGGCTTCGGCCTGTTTTATGACGACCTCGCCCAGAATGGATGGGCAAGTGCATTCCAAGCCGTCAATGCGCTGACCGGCCCGTGTGCATTCAACAACGTGCCGAGACACTATGCGCTCGTCGGATCAGGCTGCATTGTGGGTGGGGCGGGTGCAAGCGGAAATCTCATCGCCTCCAATTACAAGACGCCGTACAACATTCATGCCACCGCAGGCATTCAGCACGCATTCAACCAAAACTGGATTTTGGGCGCAGATTACACTCATGAAGAAGGCAACCACGGTTATCGAGCCTATACCTATGCGAGCGGCCCTAATCTGTTGACCCCCCTGATCCCGCTATCCGATCCCAACTATGCTGCCGATCAGGCGAGTGTCGTGCCCAGTCTCAATCTGTTCAAGTCCGACAATCGTTCCAGCTACAATGCGCTGATGGTCCATCTGCAAGGCAATGTTTCGCAATGGTTCAATCTGGTTGCGAACTACACACTGTCTCGGGCTGAAACTTGGGGTTGCGTGCTCGGGGAACTATTTGATTATGTGAACGGCGTCTGCAATCCTCTCAATCCGTTTGGACCGGGTGATTACGGACCATCCGGGGAGAACGTAACGCATCGCTTCGTGCTCGCGGGCACACTGCACCTCCCGAAAGGATTTCAGCTGAGCACGTTGAGTCAAGCCGAAAGTGCCCGGCCCTTCACCATAACGACTGCTGATAACAGTCAGCGGATTGCGGTCAATGGCGTGCCGACGAGCCTGGATGAGTTTCGTGGAACTCCTTACATTCAAGTTGACCTTCGCGTGAGCCGGCCTTTCAACTTCCACGAACTCTGGTCCGTGATTCCGTTCATCGAGTTTTTCAATTTATTTAACCGCAATAATCCGGGAGCTAATTATGTCGGCAACGTTGCCAGCCTTCCGGTGCCTCTCTCGGACCAGCAATCCGGCAATGTAACCGCAATTTGCACG
>JAFAGX010000428.1 GCA_019237515.1 Acidobacteriaceae bacterium | reverse complement strand
CGGCCGAGTTGGTTTCTCCAGAAAAGATTGCGGAGACCGTCCCCTGCGGCCCCGATCCCGAGAAGCATCTGAAAGCAATTCGAGAGTACATCGATGCCGGCTACGATCACATTTGCATTCATCAGATCGGGCCAAAACAGAAAGAGTTCATGGAGTTCTACCAGCGAGAGGTTTTTCCGCATCTGTCCATAAGTGCTGAATATCAACTACCAGCAGCGTGAGGGCTGCGATTATGCGAATTTATGAGGATAACTATGCTTATGAGATCGAGCGGGTGCTCGATCCTTTAACCGAAATCATGAAGGGATGGCGCTATAACGTCGCGTGCGTCCGCGCGATGAACTGCTTCGTTCCGGAGAAGTTGGATCCAAGGAAGCTGCAGAATTAGCGGGCAGGCGCGTCCTAGCCGAAGTAAAAAAAGCCGAGGAACGGGACCAGGATCCGCGAAAAAAGCGCGCCGCCTAAGCTCAGCCGTTCAAAATTGACCGAGTGGCACGCGCATGACGCGTGGTTCAGACATCTTTGCGCCGGGATTAAGGTTTCCGTGCTCGTCGATCACGTCCCATCCGGAGTTAGCGATGTAATAGAACTCATCGCCAACGATGACACCATGAGTGGGATCGCCTAGGGTTTCGGTCGACTGCTCAATAATTTTCTCGGAGAGTACTTTCCCGAAGCTCGGCTCGAGAGTAAATGCCACCACTCGCTCGGGCGAGGTACCGTTCTGCACGGCAATCAATTTCCCGCTTTTGAAGTACAAGCCGTCGATGCCATTCAGGGCGAACTGGCCTTGCATGGAAAGCCACTTGAGCTCTTTGGTCGCCAGGTCGAGTATCCCAATGCCCCGCACGTAATCCGGGACAAACACGCGGTGGCCATCTGGAGATACGGCTGGTGTTTGCGGCGAAATGAAATCACCATCGTCCAGACGTTGCAACCTCTCGGCGTTCGCAGTGACGCGGTAGACACCTCCGCCTTCGCCGTCGCTAACGATTACGTCACCGTTTCCCGCGAGGGCCATGTCGCCTAACGAGGTACCACGGGGCGCTTCAATGCGGCGGAGGAGCTTGCCGCCGTCCAGTTTAAAACAAACAATGGCGGACCTTCCCCAATCCGCCTCAGGTGCGAAGATGAAGCCTTGCAGCGCTACTTCGGTTGCCCATACGACGCGAGTTCGGGAATCGATTTTGATGGCTAGCATGGGCCAATTGTCAGGTGCTTTGGCAAAGTCGTGAACTGTCCCCGAGGTATCGCTCCAGACAATTTTCTTTTCGCGGACACTGCTTATCAAAAAGCGTTTCGAGGCCGGATCGTAGTCGAGATCTTCGGCCAGCAGGGCGGAGCTCGACAATTGAAATGCCGTTGACGAAAGTGAAACACGGGTGAGGTTTGCGCTCATCGCTTTCGCAATTTCCGCGAACCTCGCTTGCTGACGAAGCGCAGCGAATTCTGGCGAAGTCTCGAGTAGGTCAGTGGCCTGACCCATGCGAACAAATTCCTCCAGGTCGCGGAATGCTTCTGTGAACTGGTTCACGTGAACCTCTGCGCGCGCTAATTCCAACAATGATTCGGGAGATCTATTTAGCAGACGTACGAGGTCGTTTGCAGCTGCCAGACTGGCGGGCCAATCGCTGCTTTTCCGCACGTCTTTGAGCTTTGCTCGAATGCTCCGGAACTGCTCTGCGGCAGAATGGGACTGGGCTGCAGTTGGCAGAGCAACGAGAAGAAGCAGCATCAGCAAGGCGTTTTTCCCACGGATTGGCATCATTTCCTGCTCCCGATCTCGTCGGTCGAAACACGCGGACTTTACCTCATTTTCCATTAGGAAGGAAGCTCGCAGGGGTGCTCAGAGCAGATGCGCATCTCGGAGAGGCCCGAAAGATCTTCTAGACGAAACCCTGCGGTTGCGATTATGCTCTCGGCTCATGAACCGAAGAAGCTTTGTGCAGGGTGCTCTCGCCGGGGCAGCTATGTTAGCGATTCCACATGCTGTAACTGCTGATGACAAGGATCTGAGTCAGATCTGGACGCAAATCGAGAAGCACCATGACGAGGCGGTTCAGCGCCTCCAGGAATGGATCAAGCAGCCTTCCATCGCAGCCGAAAACCGAGGTGTAAATGAAGGTTGCGAACTCACCATGCGCTTCCTGCGTGATGCCGGCTTCGGCGAGGTCACCAAAATTCCCACCGACGGCCAGCCTGGCATTTT
>JAFAGX010000163.1 GCA_019237515.1 Acidobacteriaceae bacterium | reverse complement strand
AAAATCACCCGTCCCGCGTCGTTATTTTTGGTGAAATGGTGGCTTTGTTATGGGCCGACGGGAAAGTCGAAGCCTCCATGGAGCTTGAGGGCCTCTGGAATGAGTTGGCGAAGTCACGCAGCTTCCGCCTGTATTGTGCGTATCCGTTGCAGGGCTTCAACCGCACGGAGCATGCAGAAGATTTTGCAAAGATTTGCCAGGTTCACTCCAGCATAATTCCCTCTGAAACTTACAGTGGCTTAGTCAGTGACCAAGAGCGCCTCCGCAATATCACTGAATTGCAGCAAAAAGCACAGGCACTTGAAACCGAAACCGCCGAAAAACATCAGATTGCCCGATCATTGCAGCGCCGGGAAACCGAACTTTCCGATTTCTTACAGAATGCCGCCGAAGGAGTTCAGCAGATTGGTCCGGACCAGCGGATCCTTTGGGCCAATAATGCCATGTTGCATCTCCTGGGCTACCCTCCGGAAGAGTATCTAAACCGCAACATGACGCAGTTCTATCTGGATCCGGGCCGATTCGAACAGTTCTGGCAGAAGCTGATGCAGGGCGAAGAGGTGCGGGATTTCTCTGCGGAACTACGCTGCAAGGACGGCTCCGCAAAGCAGGTGATGATCCATTCCAATGGATTATGGGACCACGGCAAATTTCAATACACCCGCTGCTTTGTCCGAGATGTCACTGAACGCAGGAAAATGGAGGAGGCCCTGCGTGCAAGCGAAGCGCACTTGCAAGCCGTGGTCGAGCAACGTACCTCGGCGTTGCGGCGCCTTTCCGTCCGCATTCTCGGCCTTCAGGACGCGGAGCGCCGCCGCATCGCCCGGGAACTGCACGACAGTTTGGGCCAGTACCTCACCGGTTTAAAGATTGACATGGATATGCTTCGGCAGCAGCCATACAACGATGAGCTCTGGTCCCAAGCCGAAGAAGTTTTGTCGCGGTGCTTGACTGAGGTCCGCACACTTTCCTACCTGTTGCATCCGCCCATGATGGACGAGGCCGGCCTCTCATCTGCGGCGCGCTGGTACTTACAGGGTTTCGCCGAGCGCAGTGGCATTAAAGTGAACTTTGAAACGACTGACGACCTTGACCGCCTCCCGGATGGCATCGAAGTTGCCCTGTTTCGAGTCTTGCAGGAAGCACTCACCAATGTGCACCGGCATGCCGGAGCCACCGAGGCGGAGGTTCGTATTCTTCGCGATGCTGAGCAAGTTATCTTGCACATCAAAGACAATGGGCATGGAATTTCGCAAGAGGTCTTGCGCCGTTTCCACCAGACTGGCGCCAGCGCGGGTGTAGGCCTCACCGGAATTCACGAACGAGTCCGTGAACTCGGCGGCGCTTTCCAGCTCGAATCGGACAACAAAGGTACGTCACTCCTCATCACAGTACCCGTCGCAGCAGATAAAGAAGAGCATCAGCCTCGCTGATCGGGGGCTTTGGCTGGATCGGAGACTATGGCAACCAATCGGATTGTTGTCGACACCGCAAGACAACTTAACCCCAACCTCGTGTTGATCAACTCAGTTGCTCGCGAGGGCCGCCTCGCCGCGTCACCGCAACTGCGCGACGTCTCTGAGGTCGGCGTGAGGAATGCTGCTGAACCGAGCATTCCAGGATTCGTCGAACGTCCTGAAAATGCCACGGAGCAGTCCCGTGCCGCCATTTTGAATTCCTGGAAAGAAATTGCCTCGTTCCTGGATCGTGGGGTAAGGACCGTCCAGCGTTGGGAGCGCGAGCTTCAACTCCCAGTTCACCGCATCGGAAAGGGTAATCGCAGCCCGGTTTTTGCCTTCACTTCCGAAATCAAGCTTTGGCTCTATGCGAACCGCGCCAAGCTCGCGGCAGAACAGGGCGTCAACAAGCTTTCCGTATCAAAACCTGCGCAATGCCCTGCACAAAATCGTGTGAAGGCTTCCTGGGTGCGCTGTCAGCAGCTCACGGAAGAATTGTCGAGACTTATGCAACAGCACCAGCTGCACACTCTGCGCCTGGTAGAGAACCTCCAGAGTCCACCTTCCCGGGGGCCGCACTCCGCAACGACTGGATTAGCCGCTGACTAACTGTA
>JAFAGX010000310.1 GCA_019237515.1 Acidobacteriaceae bacterium | reverse complement strand
CTAGCCAGCCGCAGCTTCATCAGGGGAATCAAGCTCTGGCCACCGGCTAGCGATCTGGCTTCATCCCCAAGCTGCGCTAGAAGAGCTGCTGCTTCTTTAAGCGACGCGGCGCGGTGGTAATGAAATGCTCTTGGATACATGCTCGCCTTGGTCCCCAAACGGGGAAATAAGCTTAGCAAAGGTGACCTCTGTACGACCACCCCTTCGTTCTCGCATGTGTGATGTATTCGAAACGGATTGCAGGTAATGGTCTTTCTGAAACTCGGATTTTGGCTATCTCGAAAGAATAACGCAGCAGTTCCTTAAGTCCGGGAGTCGCTTCTCAAGCTTGAGCGGGGCGCGGTTTGCAGGCTGGCGTCAGAGGAAGGTCAGAGTCGGTGCAGCATTAGTAGTTGGATAAAGCTCGTTGTGTGTGGGTCGGTTGGCACGCGCGCCCCTTGCTTGCGATCGTCACCTAAGTTGCCACAAAGTTTTGCAAGCTCGAATCGGGTAGTTACCTGAGGCCCTTTGTCCTCTTTATCGCAGCTTTATCTAGGCGAGCGGACGGCGTACTCTCCCAGGAATTGCTCCCGGCTCTGCAGTAAGTGCCTGATGTACTCACGCCCAAGAACCTGACTAGGCTCATTCGTCTGCACATGAGGCGACCCCGTGAAATCCACATACCACAAAGTCTGGGACATGCTTCGGCTTATCCGCCATGGTGGACCAGGCCTTTGCAATATCGCGGTCACAAATTCCTGCAATGCAACCTGCGGCTTCTGCAACTTTGCCAACGGTAAAATCCAGCGCAAAGACCTGCGATGGATCGACGCGAGCAAACTGGAAAAGGCTTTGCAGATCCTGGAAAGCCGGCACATTCGCTATGTGAGCTTTTTTGGTGGTGAACCGCTACTACACCCAAACATCTGTGACATGATCGCTACAGCGGTGGGTAAAGGCATGGGAACCGCCTTGATTACAAACGGTTGGTTGCTTCCCTCCAAACTTGACGAGCTTGCCGCCGCCGGGCTGAGGACGATTTACATCTCCATCGATGCGCCGTCAATGGCAGTACACGAAGGGAACCGTGGATTGAAAAATCTGGGGAGCCGCATCCGTCAGGCAACGTCCCGCATGCGGCAACTCGGGATTACTCCGCTCGCCCAAGTAGCGATGAGCAAGCTGATCCGGGACTACAGGGACTTGGTCCCCCTGCTGCGAGATCTCGGTTTTGACGCAGTTGCATTTTCTTACCCGCAAAGAGCGCGATTGGGATCCTCATCTTTGGCTTGGTCGAGCGATTCCGATCTCATGAAGTTCACGGATCAGGAGATGATCGAGGCCTTCGATGCGATCGATGAGCTGCGCGACACGTTCCGCGTCAACAATCCGCATGCCTCTGTTGCTGATATGAAGCACCACCTATCCGGCAAGCCCGAACGTTTTAGCTGTTACGCGGGCTACAAGAGTTTTTACATGGACTGGAACTTCGATGTGTGGCGCTGTGACGCATGGCACAAGCCGATGTGCTCGGTATGGGAGTTTGGAAACGTTCCCTTCGTGCGAGACGGCTGCACTGCCTGTGTTGCCGACTGTTACCGGGATTCAAGCGTGATGTTGCACTTTGCGGTGTCCCTCGGCGATGCGGTCTCCTTACTCGCCGAAGGGATGCTGCTGCCGGCCCTGCGCTCGCTTCTTGATCGACGGAATCTTACGTCCCTACATGCTGTCGCCTCCAATAGTGGGGTCCTCTCGCGGCTTGCCAAGGTCGGCTGAATTCGATCAGGGTTGAACTCCGGCATACACCGGAATTGCCTTTGGTGCGGCATTCTTATAAACCAGACCGCCTTTCATCACAAATACAACACGGCGAACGGCTGTTATGTCTTTGATGGGATCCCCATCCAACGCGATGATGTCGGCTTGCACTCCCGGCGCCAGTGAGCCAATCTGATCGGCCATGCCGAGCGCTTCAGCCCCCAGCGAGTTCGCGGACACCATTGCGCTCATCGGATCTACACCGCAATCGCGCACACGGTCAACGAACTCCTCGGCATTTCTGCCATGGGCACCAGCGACGGCGTCAGTGCCGAAAACCATCTTCAGCCCCGTCGTTTTGGTAGCATGCTGAACGATTTCGTGATCCGCGGAGAGAATCTTCTCCATCGCGGCGAATCCTTCTTCCGTATAACCTTCAGTGCCGATGTACCTGCTCTTGTTGAGCATGTAATTTTCAATTACTAACCCGCACTGCGGGTCGAAATAAGTGCCCTTTTCCGCCATCAACTTCAGGTCGTCATCGCTGGCCAAAGTACCGTGCTCAATTTGGGTACATCCCGCGAGAGTGGCTGCACGAACTGCGTCTTTGTACGCGTGGACCAAGCTTCTCAGGCCTTGTTTCCGAGCTTCGTCGCAGGCCGCATTGAGCTGCTCCTGCGAGAGAGTCATGCCGCCGCCCTGCCGGATGGACTTGGAAGCAAAAATTTTGATCACGTCGGCTCCTGCCTGCTTCTGTTTTCTGATAAACGCACGTATTTCTTCTGGCGTACCGGTCGCGTCCCCTTTGCCGACAAGCGGTTCGACTGCCGTCAGAATCCGAGGTCCAGGCAGTATTCCCTTGGCAATCGCATTCCGAAGCGGTATGTCCGTGGGTGAGCCTACGCTCTGAATAGTGGTGAAGCCCGCCATCAAAGTAAGCCAGGCATTCGAGGCCGACCGGTAAGCGTCGTCCTGCGTGCTCCCGGCCATTCCGGCGTTCTTTCCATCCGGACCAAAGCTCCACGTGACGTGTGCATGGGCATCAATCCAGCCGGGCAACACCGTAAGCCCTCGTAAGTCATAGTCCACCGACTCCGAACTGCTGGGGTTCACCGCAACGATCCTTGTACCGTCCACTTTTATGTGAACGTCATGGAGGACGTTGCCTTTTCCGTCGAAAGCGCTGCCCGCCGCAATCACTAACGGACGATTCGCGCTTTGTGCAGGTGCGAGACACGTCCAGATTCCAAGAATGCTGAGAATTCCTGAAATGATTTTTCGCATAGGGCTCTCCCGTTTTGATCTGAAACGGCAACAATTTTGCCATAGATCGCCAATACACGATTTCTTGTATGCGGGTACAGCCGCCGCTGGATGGGAGTTCCATGCTCGATGAAGTATTAATTAGACAAAGAACACCATTCGCTGGAGCCGCAAATGAATGCTCTGATTAACTTTGGGCAGCACACCTCGGAGCAGCCGGGTAGCGGAGGCACTCCTTCTCAGCGGGAGGCCATCGGACGGAAGCGCTGGGCAATTGCTGAGGGCTACATTCCTGGCAAGAGCCATGGGCCGAAGCCGCAAATGGAGAGTCACGAAACGGCTTGCATGCTCAACACCTCGGATGAGGATGCTCACGTCGAGATCACCATTTTCTTCTCAGATCGTGGGCCGGTTGGTCCATATTGCCTGACCGTTCCCGCAAAAAGGACGAAACACTTCCGCTTCAATGAACTTCGAGATCCGCAACCCATTCCTCGTGACACAGATTACGCAAGCCTGATCGAATCTGATGTGCCCATTGTGGTGCAACACACGCGCCTGGATTCCCGCCAGGACGCGAACGCATTGCTGAGTACCATTGCCTATGCCGGCCCCGAGTGAACAGTCGATCTCTCACAATGCGGGTTCCGGCTTGCTGCAGGGTATCTCCGCGGCGCCGTGCCATGCTGATGACCTGTCACGCGCACGCATTGAGCAGGTCGAAGTCTCTGCGTATACGGTCCCAACTGATTTCCCCGAATCCGATGGAACCGCTGCCTGGGACAAAACCACAATCGTCATTGTTCACGTAAGTGCAGGCGGCGAGACGGGTCTGGGATATTCCTACGCCGACGAGGCCACAGCGAAACTGATCGCAGCTCGACTGGCCGACAGCATTCGTGGCAGGAACGCCATGGATCTTCCCGCGTGCTGGTGGGCGATGGTGAATTCTGTCCGCAATCTCGGACGAGCCGGAATCGCTTCGATGGCGATTTCCGCTGTGGATATCGGGCTTTGGGATCTCAAAGCGCGCATCCTAGGAGTTCCGATGACAGCACTGCTCGGAACTGTACGCAGCGAGGTTCCAATCTATGGCAGCGGAGGGTTTACATCATACTCAAACGAGCAACTTCAATCGCAACTCGGAGGATGGGCCGCGTCCGGCACTTCCATGGTGAAGATGAAGATTGGGCGTGAACCAGAACGAGACCTCGAGCGCGTGCGAGCCGCCCGCCAAGCGATCGGGCCCGATGTTCAGTTGTTCGTGGACGCTAACGGTGCTTACAGCCGCAAGCAGGCACTGCGATTTGCCGAGGATTTTCGCGAGTATGGAGTCAGCTGGTTCGAGGAGCCGATAACCTCAGACGACCTCGATGGGCTTCGCCTGCTGCGTGACCGCGCCCCCGCGGGAATGGATATTGCTGCCGGCGAATACGGATATGACGCATTTTACTTCCGCCGGATGCTCGAGGCTGGCGCAGTAGACGTCCTCCAGGCTGATGTAACCCGTTGCGGAGGCATCACAGGATTTCTGCAGGCTGCGGCGCTTTGTATCGCTCAGCCACTGCCGCTTTCGGCGCATACTGCCCCCTCCGTCCATGCGCATTTAGGATGTGCAGTGGAGCCCTTGCGGCACATCGAGTATTTTCACGATCATGCACGTATCGAACAAATGCTCTTCGAGGGTGCGCCAGTGCCAACCAATGGCAAACTTCGTCCGGATCCTGGCCGCCCAGGACTCGGCTTGACGTTGCGCGAATCAGACGCCAAGAAATACAAGATCAGCTGAATGCGTTTTTGCAGCCCAACCATGCAATCAAGCATCGTATCTGCATATGCCGAAACGGAAGCAGCAGCCGGAGACCGAGGATCAGCAAAACCTGTTGAAAGGCTGGCAGGAGATCGCTCGTTTTCTCGGCCAGCCAATCACGCTGGCGCAACGGTGGGCAAAGTCGGGAATGCCGGTTGAGAAGCGCGGACGCTACGTCTACTCCTCGCGCGAGGAGTTGAATAAGTGGTTAGGCCGCGAGTCTGCCGGTCAGGATGTGCAGATCGCCACCGGCAACGCGGATCTCAGCTCAGAGCTGAAGCGCGGACTGGCAATAGTTCGCCAGCAGCGGCACAGAGATACCAAAAAACGTGCCGCGTAGCTCAGGCTCGAATCAGGCAAAATAGTATTATGCAAAACTTGAATGCCCTGGAGGACTGGTCCGCGCGCTCGCGTTTTCGAACCGCCATGGTTCTCGCCGTCGCAGCCGACGCCCTGCAGATCATTGTGTTCCCCTTTTTTGTTGAAGGTGTGCTCTCTCCCGCCGACGACATGCTCGATGTCGCAGTCGCTGCTGTGTTGTTTCTCCTGCTCGGCTGGCATTGGGAATTTCTGCCCGCCTTCGCGGGCGAACTCGTGCCCGGAGTTGACTTGGTTCCGTTCTGGACGCTTTCGGTAGCCAGCGTCTACCGCAAATGGAAACAGAACTTGCCCAGTGAAGAGCAAAGCCACGCCGAAGGTCCTGTCATCGAGGGCGAATACAAATCCACCTAACGAAATGCACTTGTCATTCCGAACGCGCTTCAGCGCTGAGGAATCTGCTGTTCTGATAAAAATCAGCTTCGCTCCCCGAAACAAAGGTGGAACCCAAAAATCCCACACTGTCCACGTCTGCTGTACCATTCCACGGAATCACAACCGCGTGCGAACGAACACAGCCAACTATCTTGTCGACGGCCGCCGGCTGGAAGCAATCAGGATCGAAGCCCATCACCCTGATCTTCCGACCATCGTCATGCTTCACGAAGGATTAGGTTCGGTAACTCACTGGAAGGATTTTCCTGTCCGGTTGGCTCGGACGACGGGAGCAGGCATATTCGCTTACTCGCGGTATGGGCACGGCACATCTGACGCCTTGCAGGAGCCGCGATCAATTTCTTTCATGCACCACGAAGCGCAAGTTGTACTTCCGGAAATCCTGCGGCTGGCTGGAATCGAGCGGCCTCTCCTGCTCGGGCACAGCGACGGCGCGTCCATCGCCATCATCTACGCTGGCACGTTCCGAGATTCTCCGGCGGGACTGATCCTGGAAGCGCCGCATATCTTTGTCGAAGACTTATCCATCGCGAGCATCACGCAAGCGCGGGAGACGTACCAAGCCACCGATCTGGCGCAGCGTCTCGGGTCCTATCACGCGAATGTGGATTCCATGTTTTGGGGCTGGAACAATATCTGGCTGGATCCGAACTTTCGCGCCTGGAACATCGAATCATTTCTGGATTCGATCCGCTGCCCAGTGCTGGTCTTGCAAGGAGCGCAGGACGAGTACGGCACGCTCAAGCAGGTTGAGGCGATCCAGGCAAAAATACCTTCTGCCTCGACGTCAATTCTGGAAAACTGCCGGCATGCTCCCCATCGCGATCAGCGAGAGGCTACGCTGGTTGCGATTGACGAATTCATTCGCCGCCACGTAGCCGCGCGATGAACTCAGCGGACAGCGCTCAGCTTGCTTGCGGCACCGCTGCCTGGTTTTCCGGCTTCTTTTGCTGAGCCTGCGCGGTTTCGAAAAATACCTCACCCTGCCGGATCAAATTGTCTTTGACAAAATAGACGGACCGGCCTGGTACCTGATGCTCTTTTCCGCTGCGAGCATGAACTGCCGTGAATTGCCAGTCAATGATGACTCGCTCGCCTGATTCGAGATACTTCGTGATCGAGTGCCGATTTCGCGGAAAGCTCTTCAGAGTAGGTTCAATCCAATGCTTTGCGACCATGTCTTTGCCTGCGAGGCTCACTAGCTGTCCGGTCAGATCGATAACCACGTCGTCGCTGAAATATTTCAGCACCCGCTCCGGGATTCCCGATTCCCAAGCCTCGAAATATTCTGCGAAAAATTGTCGCAAGGGCGTAACTTCGGAATTCGCGGTCACCACCACTTTTATTTCGAAGCTATTGGTCACGTTCTCTGCTCCTTCGAGCACATTTGCACAGACTGGCCGTGCGAGATTTTCGGATAGCGATCGCAATTTCGGCCGCAATAGGTATAGCTACCCAACAGACCGACCTGTGAAAAGGGGAGCATTTTGGACTCCGCGCGATCTACCAGAAAACAATGCACATGAAATGGTGCAAGTCGGCTGTGTGTGCAAAAGATTGCACTCCAGGGTTCAAGGTGGTTCTACCGGTACGTACGTTGAGATTTTTTCGGAAATTGCTCCCAGAATGGGAAATCGTCCGCCGCTCCTCGCCAATTCCCAATTTGGCACAGCCTTTGTCAAGCCCCTGAAATGGCAACTTTGCTCTCATCTTCCTGATTCCATTCCGAAAATAAACCTTCGCATCCTGTCATAAGACCCCTGCATAATTTGATCTTCTGAAAGTAGATAGGAAATTCAAGAAAACAGCTTATAGCTGAGTTATGTGGCGCATCAAGTACAGCGGTCTGACGCTGCAGCAGGTCTTGATCATGGCCTACATGAATTTCCTGGAGACCTTGGAGACGCGCTGGTCCCTCGCGATTTCCAGAACGTAGCCGGTTGCCCGATCCGGCTCGGACTAACCAGAGCCTTCGCTGAAACCAACACGCTGGTAACGACGACCACAAACATCTCAAAAAGTAAAAAGACGGTAAGCCATCGTTCAAGCGCTAAAACATCAATGCCCGCAGAGTTCATTTAAATCAGCCTTTCTTTAACTGCTCCCTGGCAGCAATACAAACCTGGTCCGGCTCGAAGCCAAACTTCTTTTGCAGTTCCTTCAGAGGAGCGGAAGCGCCAAAAGTATTCATGCCGATGACGCGGCCAGAATTGCCGACGTACCGGTCCCATCCCAAAATTGAGCCCTGCTCAATAGCTACGCGAGCTTTGACGTTCGGCGGTAGAACGCTGTCCCGGTAAGCCTGCGGTTGCTCATCGAAGATTTCCCACGAAGGCATCGACACTACACGGGAGCGAATGCCTTCGGCGAGTAATTTCTCGTGAGCTGACACAGCCAGGCTGAGCTCGCTGCCGGTAGCGATGAGGATCACCTCGGGATTTCCGCCGGGAGAATCAGCCAGCACATACGCTCCTTGCGCAACGCCGGACGCCGGAGCATATTTGCTGCGGTCGAGAGTCGGTAGAGGCTGACGAGACAACGCAAGCACTGCGGGTCGATGCCGCAATTGCGCGATAAAGCGATAAGCCTCGACTACCTCGTTGGCATCTCCCGGACGCAACGTGATCAGTCCTGGGATGGCACGAAGCGATATCAGGTGCTCAACAGGCTGGTGAGTCGGGCCGTCCTCGCCATCGCCCATGGCATCATGCGTGAAAACGAAGATGGAGGGAATCTCCATGAGCGACGCCAGTCGAATTGCCGGCCGAGCATAGTCGCTGAAAATGAAGAATGTCGCTCCAAACGCGCGCACTTTCGAAAGGTTAAGTCCGTTGACGATTGCCGCCATCGCGTGTTCGCGAATGCCGAAGTGCAGGGTCTTTCCATCCGGTGTGTCAGCCTGAAAATCTTTGGCCCCGGGATAGGTGAAGAGGGTCTTGTTTGATGGGCCAAGGTCGGCAGATCCACCCAGGAACCACGGAACATTTTGCGCCAGCACATTCAGCGCTTTGCCGGAAGCATCGCGTCCAGCAATGCCTTTGGCGTCTGCCGGAAAAACAGGAAGATTGCGATCCCATCCCGTCGGAAGCTCGCGCTTCTGCATCAACTCGACTTCGACTGCGAGCTCCGGATGCTGTTTGCGGTACGTCTCAAAAAGCTGTGCCCAGTCCTTTCGAGCTTCAGCGCCACGTTTGCCGATACCGGCCGTAAAGTGATCGTACACGCCGTCGGGTACATAGAACTTTTTGTCTTCGGGAAATCCATAGGCTCGTTTGCACAACCGAACTTCCTCTTCGCCAAGCGGCTCACCATGTGCGGCGGCAGTGTCCTGCTTGTGCGGTGAGCCATATCCGATGTGACTGTCGAGAACGATGAAGGTGGGGCGGCCCTTTGTTTTCTGAAAGACCTCGAGTGCGTGTTCGATACGATCGATGTCGTTCGCATCGCCGACTCTTAAAACATTCCATCCATACGCAATGAATCGAGTCTGCACATCTTCGGTGAACGCAATGCGCGTGTTGCCTTCGATGGTGATGTGATTGTTGTCGTAAATCCAGCAGAGATTATCGAGGCCGAGATGTCCGGCGAGGGATGCAGCCTCCGAGGAAATACCTTCCATCAAACATCCGTCCCCACAGACCGCATAAATGTTGTAATTGAAAATTTCAAAACCGGGCCGATTGTATCGGTTGGCGAGCCATTTCTCCGCGATGGCCATGCCTACACTCGTCGCCACGCCCGCGCCGAGCGGGCCAGTCGTCGTCTCAACCCCCGATACCCAGTGGTATTCCGGATGCCCGGGTGCCTTGCTGTCGAGTTGGCGGAAGTGGCGGATATCGTCTAGCGTGACCGATGGCTGCCCCAATCTTTCGTAGTCAGCATTCACGGCCTGGACGCCAGTGAGATGGAGCGCAGACCAGAGCAACATCGAGGCATGGCCGTTGGACAGCACAAAGCGGTCACGATTGGGCCAGATCGGGTCCTGCGGATCGAATCTCAGAACACGATTCCAAATCGTGTAGACGAGCGGCGCCAGCGCCATCGGAGTGCCGGGATGTCCGGAGTTGGCTTGCTGCACGGCGTCGATGGACAGCGTGCGAATCGTGTTGATGCACAGTTGATCGAGTTCTGTAGCGCTTAGGTTCTCAACTGGAGCTATTGCGGTACTCATGACTTTTCTCCCTGAAGTTGTGTTTCG
>JAFAGX010000264.1 GCA_019237515.1 Acidobacteriaceae bacterium | reverse complement strand
GTTTGCGAAGTGCTTGAGCGATACCCCAGGATTCTACGGACAGTACGGTGACAACGTTGCGACCGAAGCTCAAACGATTGCCGGCTGGGCATTCCCGCAGAATCCGTACGACCAGATGGGCGACTATGGCCGTTGCGCGCAAAACGTAAAACAACTTTTTAATGGCTATGTTGTTTACGATTTACCTTTTGGCCGCGGCAAACAATTTGGTCAGGGGGTCAACAGCATTGTTAACCAGGTAATCGGCGGTTGGCGTCTGAGCTCCGGTTTCGTGTTCCACACCGGATTTGCCCAGACCATCTTCGCTAACGCAGACACATCGGGTACAAGCGGATTCTCTACTCGAGCCAATTGCGTCGCCGGCGTGCCGGCAACGGTTCCGATGACCTTCGATCCGGTGACTAAGGGCGTGCACTTCCTGAATCCGGCCGCGGTCGCAACACCCGCTCAAGGCACCTTCGGGGATTGTGCGGTGGGTGCGTTCGATGGTCCCGGGTACAAGTCTGCTGATCTTGGCATTGCGAAGGACTTCCGGATCACCGAAACTCAGGCGCTGGAATTCCGCATGGATGCCACCAACTTCACCAATACTCCAATCTTCAACTTCGGGCAGGAGTACAGCGGACAGCATACCGCTGGCGCAAGCAACTATGGCGAGATCTTTACTTCGCAAGGATCGCGCCAGCTGCAATTGGTTCTCAAATATAGCTTCTGAGAAAGGCCCAACCCGCTTTTCTCTCGAACTAAGAGCCGTTACGAAATTCGTAACGGCTTTTTTCGTCTCAGGCCGTGTGCGGTTGAGACATTTTCCTGCGGACGGTAGTGCCGAGATCATCAATCTTTTCATCGAGCAGGTTCAGCTTTCGCGCCAGGCCCTGAATTTCTGATTCGGCGCGCCGATTGACTTCAAAGTCCAGTTCGCTGCGCAATCTGTCTTTTGTGTCCTGACGATTCTGGCTCATCAGTATTACCGGCGCCTGGATCGCGGCCAGCATGGAAAGAAACAGATTCAGAAGAATAAAGGGGTAGGGATCCCACGCATTATTCCGGAGCATGAGATTGATGAGAGCATACATACTCGCGCAGATAGAGAACAAGATGATGAAGGTCCACGAGCCGCCGAACCGGGCCACAGAGTCGGCGATTCGCTCTGCAAACGTGGCTTCCTTTTCGATAACTTCGTTGGGATTGCGGGTAATGCGCAAACGCACCAGTTGTTGCGAACCGTGGAACTGGCGGCCCAGGGTTGTGAGGAGATCCATTCCCGCGAGGGGCTTCCGCTGCAGGAGAACCGCAATGTCCTCTCGCGATATCTCCAGGACCTCGCTTTGTTCGAGCGCGATCGCATTGGTTTGATGCAGAGTTTTGTCGAGCATGGATGCGAACCCGAAGAAGTCGCCCTTTTCGGGTTCATCAACCGTCACTTCTTGTTGATCTCGGTCGACGGTGGTCACACGAACTTTACCGGAAATCACCACGTATGCCTGGCCGCTCTGATCTCCAATTTTGTATATGCGCTCCCGTGGACTGAAGGCCTTGACCTCAACCTGACTCGCCAGGACCGCGGTTTCGTCGTCATCCAGTAAAGCAAATAGTGGAACACTCCGAAGCATTTCCGGCTTACAAGTCATGGAGATCTCCTTGGTGAAGAAGTCGGTTTTTGAGAAATCGATTCCCGAAGTCCGGACTAAGTCTCAATATTGTTAGATCGATGCAGGACTGCAGGAAATCCCGCGAAGCCCACTTGTCCGCCGATCCTGGGGCTCTCCTCATACCTGCCGCTCAAGACAGCGAAGGTGAGGCTTAGGCCATTTTTTAATTCGTACATGCCGTCGGCAAAGCATTGCAGTTGGCTTCTGCCGAGTCCAGTGGTATCCGCTTAGTCGTAATATTCCAAGCCCAGGTGTGTGATCAGTTCTTCGCCGCGGAGATGGCGGAGCGTGTTCTTCAGCTTCATCAGCTGAATGAACAGATCGTGCTCGGGATAGAGCCCCGGCGCGGTCATGGGCGACTTGAAATAAAAGCTGAGCCATTCCTGGATGCCAATGCCACGGAGCTCAGAGCTGCGCTGGGCGAGGTCATTGAAGAGCACCAGATCGAGAACGATCGGGGCGGCGAGAATGGAATCGCGGCAGAGAAAATCGACCTTGATCTGCATGGGATAGCCGAGCCATCCAAAGATATCGATATTATCCCAACCTTCTTTGTTATCACCACGCGGCGGGTAATAGTTAATGCGAACCTTGTGCGTGAAGTTGCCATAGAGATCGGGATAGAGTTCGGGCTGAAGAATGTGCTCGAGAACGGAAAGCTTGGATTCTTCCTTGGTTTTAAACGACCCGGGATCGTCGAGAACTTCGCCGTCGCGATTGCCAAGGATGTTGGTAGAGAACCAGCCGCTCAGGCCGAGGAGACGAGCCTTGAAACCGGGAGCAAGGATGGTCTTCATTAATGTCTGGCCGGTTTTGAAATCCTTGCCGCAGATGGGCGCGTCGTTCTGGCGCGAGAGTTCGTGCATGGCGGGAATGTCGACGGTGAGATTGGGCGCGCCATTGGCGAAGGGGACGCCTTCGGAGAGAGAAGCGTAGGCGTAGATCATCGAGGGCGCGATGTTCTCGTCGTTTTGGGTGAGTCCTTTTTCGAAGGCCTTGATGGATTGGTGGGCGGCGCTGGGCTCGATGAAAGTTTCGGTCGATCCACACCAGATGGTGACGAGGCGCGCCGCGCCGGAAGATTTCTTGAAATCGCGAATGTCGGCGCGAACCTGGTCGGCCAGATCCATTTTGTTCTTGCCTTTTTTCACATTGGGGCCGTCAATATTCTTGACATAGTTGTGATCGAAGACGGCTTAGCGCGGCTTAATCGAGCTTAGGAGCGGCTTCACTCTGTCGAGCAGATCGCGTTCGAGCACGCCAGCTTTCGTCGCGGCGGTGTACATGTCGTCTTCGAAGATGTCCCAGCCGGTGAAGACGAGATCGTCGAGGGCCGCGAGCGGCACGAATTCTTTGATCTTGGGAGAGCGGGCGTCGGTGCGCCTGCCGAGTCGGATGGTTCCCATCTGGGTGACGGAACCAAA
>JAFAGX010000205.1 GCA_019237515.1 Acidobacteriaceae bacterium | reverse complement strand
GTAATTAGATTCGTTGTATGCCTAAAGTTTGTGGAACGGGTGTGGCACTAGCGATCCGAGCGCATATTTACCTGGCCCGAGGATCACGATGGCAATGGCGATGAACAGTTCGCTGAGGGCGAACTCCATCCCGCCCTTGGAAACATCAAAGCCCTTCGGCAGGTGAACCATCACAACGGCTCCGGCCATAACCAAGAAAATGCACGCCGCGCCCATGCGACTGAAGAGACCGACGAGGATAGCCAATCCGCCGCAGAATTGTGCCAGCCCAACCAGATAGCCGACTATTACCGGCGCATGCATGAAGGCCGCGAATGCGCTCGGTCCGGGGCCTCCGAATGCCCCGAACAGAATGGCGCTGCCGTGATAGAGAAACGGCAGCGAGCCGGCGAGGCGAATAAAAACCAGCGCCGAATTCAATTTCAAGTTCTGCGTCTCCGTAGCCATAACCGGTGAATTCATAGAGGCTAATGACGACATACAAGCGCCTTTTCCTTTGCCAGAAAATGTAAAAGACTTTGCGTCAATTCCTTTTTTCTCTCTTTCGAAGCAGTATCGCTACCACCAGTGTTCCGCCTGCACACCATAAGTGAAGCCATTCGCCTTGTTCGCGAAGGGAGTGCCGCCAACGAAACCGCGCAGCCCGTCGGACCAATTTCCGTACGTCAAGTAGGCACGGAGAACGGGGCGGCTGAAGTACTTTCGGCCTGTGCCAATCTGAGGTGCAATCGTGAATTTGCGCAGCCACCCGTTGTATCCGCCGCTTCGGCTGTGCGTGTGGTCGAACCCACCCTCGATGGCGAGGGAGATATGATTAGTAAAGAATATTTCGGGTCGTGCGCCAAACGATACCCACTGATCCCATCCATGTTGCGGGTTTCCATCTTTCGTTCGCTGGTAAATAAAGATCGGCATCAGCGCGAACTTGTCGTTCGGCTGAATCAGTACCTGCTCGGTGGCAAGGAGTTGAGCGGTGCTGTTGAGGTAAGGGTTAGGATTTGCGACGACAGTTCCGCTTCCGTTCGAACTAAAATTGCTGGCCGCGCCGGTCCCGTACTGTATGGTGGACGAATAAAAGCCGCCATGCCATTCAAGACGTTGATGTCGTAGTCCGAAAGCGTACCCATTGCTGGTCGGCTGTATAAGGCCCGTCGAAGTTGTGCCGCCCTTCTCTCGCGCAAAGTCGAAAGTGGCAGCCCATCGTCCTGCAGGTCCCTTCAAATCGTAAAGACCCACATTGATGTTGCTCTTGGAAAGATTCCCGTTCTGGGTCACGATGTCGGGACGCGACCCCGCTAGAAAGGCAACGGCAAGTTTGCCAACGCCGAGATCCCAGTCCTCGACGCCGGCACCATATCCGCTGAGATCGAGAAGATAGAAATCATTGATGTCAACGTGCTGGCGCCGATAGTAACGTTCGCCCGCCCAGAACTTTGCTTCCGGCTGACTGTCCACTACATTGCCCATCTGTACAAACGCCTCGCGCAGGCGATACTGATCGTTTCCGTTCCCGTTTGAAAAGGCCGTATAACTCTGCGAGTTCGTCGTATTCGCCTCGACCATGAACTCGGTCTTTATCCAAGTCCTCTCCGATGTGTGCTCGGGGTTGACCCAGTTATTGACGAAGATCAATTCCGCATACGTTTCGGCTTCGTTCCCAAGGCGGTATTTAGCCGCGGCCCCCGGTGCCTGAAACGCGACCTGTTCTCCGCCCAGACTGTTGAGACCGTACCCGGAGCGGAAATATCCATGGAATTCAAAGGCGCTTACTTGTTCCTGCAGCTTTGCAATCCTTTGCTCGGCTTCGTGCAGAAAATCGTATGTGGGCGCCGAGGGAATGGCGCCTTGAAACTCTCCGCCGACCTGGTCTGATTGCCCCAGAATCGACTTCTCGGTTGCCTGAGCTGCCAGCTCAAGAGCCGAAACGGTTTTGCTCTGCTGCTGTTGAATGTCGGCCTGCTCCTTTGCGCTTTGCAGTTTCTGCTGCTGAATCTGCTGCTCAAGAGCCGCGATGCGCTGCTGCATCTGCTGGGTCGACTGCTCGTACTGCGCTTTGAGCTGGTCCAGCTGCGCCTGCAGGTCCGCTGAGTCTTGCCCGTGAGCGGCACACACCGCGCCCACGGTAAACCCGAGGAGGAAACAGAAGAAGCGCAAGATACGGTGCGTAATCCTGCGTGGCTCACTCGGCGTCACAAGCTCGATACCGAATTCCATGACGGTTCCTCGCAACGCCTCTCTGACAGGAGTAAATAAGAACCCCAAGCCGCATTGGGCCCAGCTGCCCGGCATGGATTGCTGCTCTACAAGCAATTACCGTTCCACTCAACCCGGGCAAGTTCATGCGACTTTCTTCATATGAATGACTGGGTTTTAAGGAACTAGCAAAACGTCAACGAAGTTCCGCAATCAGAATTGATGATTGACATGTTACGGGGACGAGCTATTGCGAGAAGTCTGACAAGCGTTATTGCTTAAGCTGGCCGGACTTGATTCGCAGCTAGTGTTCAAACGATTGCTT
>JAFAGX010000571.1 GCA_019237515.1 Acidobacteriaceae bacterium | reverse complement strand
GATGGAATGAGAGAACGTGTAGAACGCCTGCCAGGAAATGTTGTGGGCCTGTTGTTGCGACACGGACAGTTGAAATGAATTGTAGAAAGATTGTGAATCGGTCAGATCCTCCAATAGGGGCGAGGACAAATTCGGATTGTAGCGATGACCCAAAGCTGGTTCGAAGGGATTCGCCTCCACTTCACGAGGTAGGTGATTGCCACGCGCGCCAAAATATCCAGCGCTGAGAATCGTGCCCGGCACGACTTCCCGTTCCAGGTTGAGGTTGTATTGCAATTCGTACGGGAACTTTGGATGGTACGTCATCTGAAAAATGTAAATCGGTTGCGTCAGGAGGGCATTTTGCGGATTGAGAAAACTCGGGAATACATACGAATTTATGCTGAAAAAAGGAGGCAGAAAGCGCTCTGCACCAATAAGGATTAGGGGGAGTTGGTTACGAAATATACCAGCTCCGGACCGAAGAACGGTCTTACCATCACCCGAGATGTTCCATGCAAAGCCCGCCTGTGGGGAAAGAAGATCCAGCGGCATCCCGGCGAATACCTTACCAACGGTTGGCCCAAAGTCCGTTGCAGGATTACGAACAGAAGACAGACGTCCATGCGCCTCGCTAGGATTGGAGTAGAAGTCGTAGCGTAGCCCGGCATTAAACGTAAGTCGGCTGCTTACTCGAAAGAAATCCTGCGCAAACCCAGACACTACGCTCTGGCGGTAATCACGATTCGAATTGGAGTTGGAGGGATCAACGCCCACGTACGACAGCGGCAAAGCTTGAAGGAAGAATTCCAGAGCTGGATTATTGCTGCGTGCCCGAAACCCGAAGGGGCTCAGGTCCTGAAACGTATACAACCCGTTCACCCCAAAATCCAGTGGTCCATTGGACTCGATCCTTCGAAACTCCACGCCGAATTTCAACGTGTGGCGACGAATTCTACGTGAAAGTTGATCCTGAACCTGATAAAGGGTCGAAAAATCCCCCAAAGGGATTTCGGGGCTGTTGCCCACCAAACTCATGCCTGCAATGTCGAGCATTCCGAATGGTCGGCCAGGCAGCAAAGAAATAGAAAGTCCGGGATGTGTGTCCAGGATAGAGCTCGACGCGGTCGTCCGGTTGATACCGAATCGCAGTTCGTTGAACATTTCATTCCCGAGATTCTTGCGATCCTGAATACTAAAGTACTGATTGCGCGCTTGATGAGAGACTGGAAACCCTGGAGCGTAAGTTCCTGGCGGTGTCCCGAAATAGGGGTCCATGGAAGAGCTGTCGTCAATGATGTAACGCCCAAATAACGAATGCGTGTTCGAGAAGTTGTGATCGACGCGGATCATGCCACGATGCTCGTTCGTCGCGCCCTTGTTCGCCGTGATCAGGTCTCCGGTTCCATCCCCGTTTTCCACCCCGTTCGAAGGAGGGAGTAGAGCGAAAAACTGCTTGACGCGAGGATCAACCGTGACCGTAAGGCATCCGTTCGGAGTTGCGCTGCTGCAACGTCCCGGGTTGCTGGCAGAGGGCAGCAACCCTTGATGGGCAAGCGCATCGGGCACTGTGGCAATCGCCGTGGACGCTTGGACTTCACGAAATCCTTCATAGTCTGCATAAAAGAAGCTGCGATCATGGACCAGCGGCCCTCCGATTCCAGCACCGAACTGGTTGCGCACAAAGGCGGGTATCGGCGCATGACCTAAATCAAAGTAGTTCTTGGCATCGAGTGAAGCATCTCGATGGAGTTCGAACAGCGAGCCATGGAAGCGGTTACTTCCTGACTTGGTTACCGTCTCGACGACGCCGCCTGCACTCCTGCCGTACTCCGCATTAGAAGTTTGTGTTAGGACGCGGACCTCCGTGAATTCACTCAGTCCTAGAAAGAGCCCGGAGGCGCCCGCCGGCGAATAGCCAAAGACCGGATCATTCACATCCATACCATCGATGAGAACATCCGTCCAACTCGGGCGCATACCGTCAATCGAGATTTGTCCGGCGGTGCCGCTCGAAAGCAACGAAGGAGCACTGCTGGGTGTTGGCGCGACTCCAGGCTCCAAGATCGCCGCCTTGAACAGATCGCGGCCGCTCAGCGGAAGTTCGCCGAGGTTTTGCTCTGCAACTAGGCCACCGACGGCCGAAGTAGTATCGTCGATCGCGCTAATGTCCGCTCTAACTGTCAACTCCTGCCTCTGGCCACCCACGGCCAGGGAAAAATTCACCGTGACCCCAAAAGCCGAAGTCAAGCTGACTCCTTCGCGAACCTGTGTTTGGAATCGATCCTTCTCCGCGCGAACAGAGTAGTTTCCTGCTGGCAACCCGGCGAGATGATACTCGCCCGTCATGTCAGTCAGCGTACTCCGCTCCAATCCCGTGCTTTGGTTGACGGTCATAACTTGCGCGCCGGGAATAGCTGCGCCAGTCGGATCAGTGACCGTACCGAAGACCATCGCAAGCTGGGTTTGGGGCCACGCGCAGGTTGAAAAGGAGGTCAATGATAGGGCCAAAAGTAAGCGCACACTTGAAACGCGTTTCGTGGCCGCAAGAAAGTTACCGAGCATGACTGCTCCCATCTATTTTTGGGGGTGCAACCCACAGAGCCCGTGCCAAGCTCACGCCTCAGGCCGTTCGCCTGGCTGTGTGCTCGGTCAGGCGGAGTTTCCCAGCCATTTTCACCAAGTCTGCGAGCGAGTCAGCCTTCATTTTCTGCATCGCTTGGCGTCGATGTCGTTTCACGGTGATTTCGCTGATGCCCAGCTCTCCGCCGACCTGTTTATTCAAAAGGCCGGAAACCACCAGCGCCATCACTTGCCGCTCTCGACGACTCAGTGACGCGTAACGGTTGCGCAGTTCCTGCATCTCCGACTCGTGAGCCAGAGCGAGGCGGCTCCGTTCAAGGGCTTGCCGGATCGCGCTCACCAATACTTCACTATTGAATGGCTTCGTTAGGAATTCGACCGCGCCGCCCTTCATCGCCTGCACCGACTTAGGTACATCGCCGCAACCCGTGATGAAGATGATCGGCATTTCGCTCCGTTCGGTTGCAACTCTTTTCTGCAGTTCGAGACCGTTGAGATCGGGAAGAGAAACGTCAAGGATGAGGCAGTTCGGAGCAACGGCACGGGGGCAATCGAGGAATTCCTCTGCGGAAATGAACGTCTTAGCCCGCCAGCCTTCTTTCCGGATCAACAGTTCCAGTGACTCGCGCACGGAGACGTCATCATCAACGACGAATACGATGGGGGATTCGGGCGCCACGGGCGCTACCCCCAATTCCCGGCGGGATACGTGCGATGAACCCGTAGTATGCGACGATTCGCGCACAGAATGGTCGCGATCGTCAACGAGCCCGATTGTTGTACCACGCGGCGCAAATGACGGCTCCAACCCACGGCCGAATCCTTGCGCCGAATCTGCGGCATATCCTTGAGAAATCGCTGGCGCATTGAGAAGACGCTCCTTGACTTGCCGATTGATGGCTGTCTGCTGCAAGGGTGTGTTGGGCATATTCCGTTCCTCATGTTCCTACAAGCTAAGGACCCGCTACCGTTACGCCAAGTGAATCACCTTGCGTGCGGGCCCCAGTTCGGTCGACATCCGCACCAGGTCGGGAAGGGAGTTCGCCTTCATTTTTCGCATGACCTGCCTGCGATGCGCCTTCACGGTGATTTCGCTGATACCCAGTTCTCCGCCGACCTGTTTGTTCAACAAACCGGTCACCACCAGCGCCATCACTTGCCGTTCGCGACAAGAGAGTAACGCGTAGCAGTTGCGAAGACTGCGCACGTCCATTTCGCGATCAAGAGCCGTACGGCTGCGCTCAAGGCTTTCACGGATTGCACTCAGCAACAGGTCATTGCTTAATGGTTTCAAGAAAAAATCGACGGCGCCCGCCTTCATGACTTGTACCGATGTCGGAATGTCTGCATAACCGGAAATCACAACAACCGGCACCTCGGCACGCTCTCGCGCGAGTCGTGTTTGCACTTCGAGGCCGTTGACATCCAACGAAGACAAAGCAAGGATCAGGCAGCTCGGAACAAGCGGTCGCGGCCGGGCGAGAAATTCTCGTGTTGACTCGAATGTCTCAAAGTGCCAGCCCTCGCGACCGATTAGTGATTTCAGCGACTCTTGTTCAGAAATATCGTCGCTTATAAGGAAGACGATCGGTTGGCTGTTCGAGTTCGACCGTGATTCGAGTTTATGGTCAAAGATGTGAGCTAAATTTGTGGGGTTTCCACGAAAACTTCCTACTGTCGCAGCCGAAGCCATATCCCACCTCTCAACATTTCATTGTTGATTCCCCAGTGGTCACCCGCCGAAACCGCCCTAGGTGAACGACAACGTTTCGATTGCAAAGCCCGTTTCGTTCTTAAGAGCTCTGGCGATGTGACGTGAGTGTGAAACAAACGTGAAGTCAACCGCAACGGTAAATGGTCGAATTGTGCTATCAACCAACGTCGGTCGAGAAGCTAGACTTTTGGCTGGAGCAAAATGTATTTGTTTTCTAAACATCGAGGTGCCTTCTTCCAAAAAGACGCGCATCGACAGAAAACGCACCCGGCCCGAGCATCGCCGAGGTTGCGGCGATAGTTGCCAGCAGGATCGAAATCCACGGATCCCTGAAGTGGGTCACCGCGACCCACAGTTCGACGACCGCGATCAGCGTTCCCACGAAAGGCGTCCAGAGTCCGACGAGAAAAAGCATGGCGGCGCTTGCACCAATGATGTGCGGGATCGTAGAGATCGAAAAAGGTGGATCGATGAGGTGGATCACGCTGAGGCGAACGAGCAAGACAGCCGCTACAACGCGCTGGACCAGCAGACCGACACCCGGCCAACGATCGGCGAATGTCGTGTAAAGCCGTTGCAAGATCTAGCCTCGGGAAGATGGTAGGGGAATGGCAAAGGGGCCGAAACGCCTAAATGGAGGAACCTTTTTCCTACTTTTGGCTAGTATCCAGCTCGATGATGCCGCGCTTCAGTCCAATGGTTACAGCGTGGGCCCGATCGTTGGCGCCAAGCTTCGACAAAATATTGGTGACGCGGCTCTTGACGGTGGCTTCGCTGATCGACAGCTCATCGGCAATCTGTTTATTTCCATTGCCAGCCGCAATCAATCTCAAAACGTCAACTTCTCGTTCCGTTAGGGAATCATCGATGGCATGATCAGCCAGCTCGGCGGCGACATCGGGAGGGATTCGCCTCTTTCCTGCATGCACCGCCCGGATCGTATCCAGTAATTCGTCAACGACGTGCGCCTTGAGGATGTACGCTCTTGCCCCAGCCTTCAGGGCGCGCACGACCTGAGCATCACCCGTATAGGTCGTCAGCACAATGATTCTCGCCTCGGGAAACTCACTGCGAATGGTGCTGATGGCTTCAATTCCGTCCAGCGTCGGCATTTGTATATCCATTAACGTCACGTCTGGCCGGTAAGATCGAAACGCCTCGATGGCCTGTTTCCCGTTCGAGGCTTCAGCAACCAACTTCAAGTCAGGCTCAGCATTTACTAGTGCCGCAAGTCCTTTGCGCAGAACGGGATGGTCGTCCACTGTGAGGATTCGGATTAAGTTATGACCGTTATGCACGATGCTTCACTTTTCGCACCAATTTCGCTCAATGGCTGTCACGGGGACGTTCGTAAGCGATCGATGCCGGAACCAACAACTGGCCTTCGGTGCCGCTTCGGGTTCACTCCACAAGTCAAGATGGGCCCCAATTCGGGTCGGCGCGTTCACGAACACCGCGCAGTCCCCAATGACCGGCCCTGCCACCTTCTTTTAGCACTTTGAGGTTGATACCTCGGCCATCGTCGAGAATGCCCAACGCGAAACATGGAATCATCATATCGAATTCCAGCCTAATTCGTCGGGCCTGCGCGTGCTGGTAAGCGTTTCGCACGAGTTCGAGCGTAATCCGCCAAATCCAATTCTCGTGCAATACGCGTGCGCTCATTCACGCGCTCCTCCAAAGCGTTGTTGAACTGTCGCCGCAGCTCCAGGATCCGCAATTTATAGATACCCCAGACCAGCGGAAGGCATACAAAGAATACGCAACACGCCGAACCAGTTCGTCTGGTAAAACGCCGGATGGACGGAAAACTCCAACAACGCGCCCGCTTCCGGCGGCCCGGACGGCAGCCTCAATCCGCTGTGCCAAATCGGGGCCCGCGCTCCATCCAATTGGCGCTCAAACTTTAATTTCGAAGAAACCTATAAAAACATTTCTCATTCGTTGTTGAGGATACCGAGCGCGCGTTGCAACTACTCCTTTGGTGTCGGCCGACACGTTCGTGCAATAGATTCGTCCTCGCCGTTCTGGCCTAATCATTTGTGTCGCCAATCCGAACGAATGCGATGCACGAGCCCGATTCTTTTTCCGATTCGATTTACGAAGAACAGACCCACCTCGCTGAGCGCGAGCTTTCTTCTTTCATCGCTGCAGTGAAAGCGTCCTACGGCCCAGAGCAAGCCCAACTTTCGGCAGAAGACTGGCTCGAAGAATCGGAACTCATGGACAGCCCTCCTCGATCTGAGGACCGCAATTGGCGCGCGGTCACGATCGCTGCGTCGGCGCGATTAGCGAATCGCGTAAATGTCCGGACCGAATCGCTCGATGGTCGGCAGATCGACAACTGATACGAAAGTGTTGCCGATACCATCGGTCAATTGTTTCGCCTTTACGCTTCTGTTGTGATTCGATTATCGAACCGATTCGATTTGCACATGTGGAACAACTGGCAACTTGCGGCATTGCTCATCGGACTTGCACTGCCGGTATCAGCAGCGAGCAGTCCGGCGAAGAAGAATAATGGAATTGTCGACGTTCCCAGCAATCACTCCGTCGATGAGACAGTCGAGAGAATCAGGAACATTCTGCAGAGCAAGGGGATTACCTTATTTGCTGTCATCGATCACAGCGGGGAGGCGGAGAAAGTGGGACTGAAAATGCCGCCGACCAAGTTGCTTGTATTCGGAAGCCCGAAGGCGGGCACCCCGCTCATGTTGGCAGTTCCCAGTATCGCCATCGACCTGCCCCTCAAAATTCTGGTTTGGGAAGACGCCAAGGGGAAGGTGTGGGTCTCGTACAACAGCCCTGAATACCTGGCTGAGCGTCACGACCTGCCACAAGACCTGCTTCAGAACATTGCGGTTGTGGGAATGCTGGCCGCCAAAGCCGCGGAATAGTTTCGGCATGATTGCGTTCGCGATCCGCTTATCCACAACTGATACGAAGGTGTCGCCGACACCATTGGTCAATTGTTTGGATCTTTGGCTTTTGGTGTGATGTTTTCGGAGGGGCCCGTGAATAGTCTCGAGTTTCCAAATTTCTCTCGCCGGAAGTTCATTGCGGTTGCCGGTTCCGCGGCTGCTGTTGCGTTTGCTCCCCGGTTTCTGTTTGCGGACAAAAAGGGCATTGTTCCAACGATGATCGATGATGCAGCCACGGCGACAATCAAGACGTATCCTCTTCGCCGAAACATCAGCGTTCTGGAAGGCTCTGGAGGAAATATTGCTGTTCTCACTGGAAAGGACGGCAAGCTCCTTATCGACTCAGGTTTCGCCGTGTCGAAGCCACGGATTATGGAAGCGCTCAACAGCCTTAGTTCGGAGCCTATTGTGCAGCTGCTCAATACTCACTGGCACACGGATCATACTGATGGCAATGACTGGGTACACGCTGCAGGAGCCAAAATTACGGCGCACGTGAATACAAAAAAGCACCTTTCTACCTCGACTCGAGTCGAGGGATGGGATTGGACCTTCCCGCCTGCTCCGGCAGGAGCAATTCCCACTGTTGTATTCGATGATGAGCACCAGCTGCAGCACAACGGCACAAATATCAGAATGAAGCATTACGACCCTGCTCACACGGATAGCGATGTCTCTGTCGTTTTCGAAGAGGCTGACACGATCCACGTCGGTGATACCTGGTGGAACGGCATCTATCCGTTCATCGATTACTCAACCGGCGGCAGCATCGACGGGATGATCCGGGCAACCGAACAAAACCTTCATGCAATTACAGATAAGACGATCGTCATCCCCGGACATGGACCTGTGGGCAATAAATCCGGTCTGACGGATTTCCGGGACATGTTGGTCAACATTCGCAACAATGTAGCAACGCTCAAGAAGCAAGGAAAGTCGCTCTCAGAGACAGTCGCTGCAATGCCAACAGCAGCTTATGACGAGAAATATGGGCAGTTCCTGATTACACCTGCCTTCTTTACGGCTCTCGTGTATTCCGGCGTTTAGCCCTCACCGGCACCTCTTGGCACAGCGGGCCTTTTCGTTCAAAGCAGCACGCTAAGGCCGTTATTAAGGACCAACGGAGCGGACGAATGGCGGGTGTCACCAGACGGGAAGTATTAATCGGCGGAGCCGCAATGTTAGCGGCCAGTACGCTGCCAGCAGTAGCGGTGTCGCGAACAATCTTTGATTCACCATCACTGAATAACGAAGGAGACGATTCTATGGCGACCATCACGACAAAAGATGGAGCGACAATTTTCTACAAGGACTGGGGTCCGAAAGACGCTCAACCCGTTGTGTTCCACCACGGCTGGCCTCTGTCGGCGGACGACTGGGACGTACAGATGCTCTTCTTTCTTGCCAACGGCTATCGGGTTGTTGCCCACGACAGGCGCGGTCACGGTCGCTCCTCGCAGATAGGAACTGGCCATGACATGGACCATTACGCGTCCGATGCTTCGGCAGTGGCCGAGCATCTTGACCTCAGGAACGCGATCCACATCGGACATTCGACGGGTGGCGGGGAGGTGGCACGCTATGTGGCGAAATACGGCCAGCCTCAGGGACGCGTGGCCATGGCAGTGCTGATCGCGGCCGTTCCTCCTCTCATGGTCAAGACCGACAAGAATCCAGGCGGCACGCCGATTACGGTGTTCGACGGTCTCCGCAAGGAGCTGGCTGCGAATCGGGCCCAGTTTTATCTTGACCTTGCGTCGGGTCCGTTTTACGGATTCAACCGCCCCGGAGCGAAAGTATCGCAGGGAGTGATCCAGAATTGGTGGCGTCAGGGGATGATGGGCGGCACGCTCGCTCATTACGAAGGCATCAAGGCGTTCTCTGAGACAGATCAAACGGATGATCTGACAGCGATCACGGTGCCGACGCTAATCTTGCAAGGCGACGATGACCAGATCGTACCCTACAAAGATGCCTCACTCCTGCAGGCCAAGCTGCTCAAAAATAACACGCTCAAGATCCATCCCGGCTTCCCGCACGGCTTGATCACCACTCACGCCGACGTGATCAATGCGGAAGTTCTTGCCTTCATCAAAGGAGCGGCGGCGAAAGCCGCTTGAAGAGCTTTAGGTCGTTAAAGTGTGAATTGATTTTTGACAGCAGTAACGTCGAGCGGCAACCGGCTGTTCGGAGCCATCGTGTTTCAGGGCAGTCCGAGAATTCTCAGGAGGATTTATGGCACCGACAGCAGTCGCGGTAGGAACAATGAAAGTCGCACGGATTTCCAAACCCAAAGCAGGTTTCGAGATCGTCGAATGCGAGATTCCCCAGCCCGGTCCGGGGCAAGTTCGCGTTAAGGTGAATGCATGTGGAGTCTGTCACAGCGATGCGGTCGTGGTCGAAGGATCGTGGCCAGGAATTTCGTATCCACGCGTTCCGGGGCATGAAATCGCCGGCGTCGTTGACGCCGTAGGGGCTGGTGTTTCGGAGTGGAAGAAAGGGCAGCGGGTCGGGATCGGCTGGCACGGGGGACACGACTTCACCTGTCCGGAGTGCCGCCGCGGCGATTTCATCAACTGCATCAATGAGAAAGTTACGGGAATCAGCTATGACGGCGGCTATCAGGAATACATGCTGGCTCCCCACGAAGCGCTTATAGCCATACCGGACAGCCTCAGCGATATCGATGCAGCTCCTCTGATGTGCGCGGGCATAACGACCTACAACTCGCTGCGGCACAGCGGCGCGCTGCCTGGCGATCTCGTGGCCATCCAGGGCATCGGCGGTCTGGGCCATCTTGGAGTGCAGTTTGCTCATAAATTTGGCTACAAGGTCGCTGCGATTGGCCGAGGCCCCGAAAATGCGACGCTCGCAAAGAAACTCGGAGCGAGCTTGTACCTCGACGTCGAATCCGTGAATCCTGCTCAGGAGTTGCAGAAGCTTGGTGGAGCTCGAGCGATTCTGGCGACGGCACCGAACTCTAAGGCAATGGCTGAATTGGTTGACGGTTTGGGCGCGAACGGGAAACTGATCGTCATCGGACTATCGTTCGATCCGCTCGGGGTTGCGCCGGCCCAACTCATCAGCGGCAAAAAGGCCCTTCAGGGCTGGGCCTCGGGAACACCATCAGATGGAGAGGATACCCTGCGTTTTTCCGAACTCAGCGGGGTTCGGGCGATGATTGAAACGTTTCCCCTCGACAAGGCGAACGAAGCTTACGAGCGAATGATGAGCGGCAAAGTAAAATTTAGAGCGGTTTTAACGATGTAACAATCCAGCTAGGGGAACTATGGTCT